>NZ_JBMNVY010000029.1:0-24334 GCF_049745435.1 Lactiplantibacillus sp. YT640 | reverse complement strand
TGGGTTTGTGGTAAACACCATTTTAAAGGAAGCTGATCTTTTTTGTCCGAACAGCGTTCGGATTAATTTTACAATCTACCAATTGCGTTTGAATGTTCATGAAGATTGTCCGGAATGACCGTCACGCAACTATCATTATTGTTATGATTCATGAGATGAGTGTACAATAATATCAATGAGGTGATTAATATGAAAATTGGCATGCGGGCCAACCGACCGTTTATCATTACGGATGAACAGCATGGACAAATAGTTTTAAATGCGAAGACAGTTTTGGAAGCGCTACATATGCCAGCAGCGGACCGGAAACTTGGCTCGCTTGAAACGTTTGCGCCGCAAGAATTAGCGGCACCAATCACGGCCCCGCAACAGATTTTTGCGGTGGGGATGAACTACCGCGACCATTCGGCGGAGATCCACATTACGCTGCCGAAGGTTCCAAGTATTTTTACGAAGTTTAGTAGTTCACTGGCACCAGCGAACGTGACCGTGGCGACGCATGGCCCTGAGACCGACTGGGAAACCGAGCTAGTCGTGATGATTGGCAAGGGTGGGCGCGATATTGCGACGGCTGATGCAATGGCGCACGTGGCCGGAGTGATGGTTGGTGAAGACTTATCTGATCGAGCCGTTCAGTTCGAGAATGATAATCCCCAGTTTTCAATGGGTAAATCGTTTGAAAATTACGCACCAGTTGGGCCGTGGTTAACGACCGTCGATGAATTAGCTAACTTAGACGATGAGGTGATCACGACCACCGTCAATGGTCAGACGATGCAGCAAGCGTCGTTGAGCCAACTGATCTTCAAGGTACCGGATTTGGTGCACTACTTGTCGACGGTCTGTGAGTTACAACCAGGTGATTTGATTTTTACCGGGACGCCTAGTGGAACCGGCGTTGGTCGCAATCCCCAAGTCTTTTTGCAAGCCGGCGATCAACTGTGCGGTCAGATTACACATTTAGGGACGTTAAATATCACGATTAAGTAAATAGCCATAGTCGGTAAGTGAGATGGGTGAAGATTTATATTGTAACGCCCAGCACAATGCCGACTTTTTTTGGTACCACAAAAGTAATTATTGAATAGGGGGATACCGGTACGGGACCGGTGAGGAGCAACATGAAAAAGGTGTGGGTCGGATTATTATTAGGAAGTTTATTATTAGCGGGATGCGCGACGTCGCCCAAGTCGTCAGCGCCCAAGACGAGTCAAAAAGCAACGTCAACCAAGGTAGCGGCAAAGCAGGCCGCTAGCCAAAAAAATACCGCTAGCAGTGATTCTTCATCACCGGCTGAGGCAACCTTGTGGAATACGGGCAAGGAAGCAGCCTTATCGACATTTATGGCCTCGTGGCAACGCGAGATGGGCCAGACCTATGTCGGGACGTATGATGACAAGGCCCCGGATCATTTAGGCTTTCGCTTTCCCAATGCTTTGCTTAATGGTAGCTTAGCAGGCCGAATCAAGTGGGGCTCGCAGTCAGTGGATCTCAAGTGGTCCAAAGACGGCGAAGATCGTAGTGAATTTCAAGTGGTGGCGGTCGCAACGGGTGGTAAGGCGGAAGCACAATATCCAAACACGTACTTCTTTTGCCTCCATCATCGGCGACCAGTCGTCTTTGTGACTCAGACGACCAACGGGGACGAGTTGATCATTCATGATACGCAGAACAGTGCTTTGCAAGCCGGCTTTGCTAAGATCATTACGGGCAGTCGACCGACGACGCTGACAGATAGTTCACTGAACGTGAACATGAGTCGTGATGCGAAGGCTAATCAATGGCCTCAAGGTTATCAGGGGACTTGGTATTACTATAATAAGTACGATCACAAGATTAATTCGATGACGCAAAATGATACCGACGGGTTGAAGCTATCTTATGTGGCAGCTGAGGGACAAAAATGGATTCATATTATGGGGGCCGAGCAGACTGCTGGGGCCGGTAACTTTGAATACGTGCGTTATCATTATTTTGATGGCCGCCAAATTCCAATCTTAATGAATGCTAGTGGTGCGGGGGCCTGGTTCGATAATAACGCCTATCCTTCAGCAGCCGCGGCAAATCAAATGCGTGACTGGCAATATGGGGATGAATCAAAGACCAGTCCGGCCGCTGACTCATTAGATTAATTAAGGGTGTCATGATCGGTAGTGCGGGCAGGGATAAATTAATCACTGTGAAAATATAATATTAATATAAAAGCCGGGACAAATGCACGTAAATTGCCCCGGTTTTCATTTTGTAAAGTTTATGTATATATTGAAAAAGTCGGAATTGTTTTCTGAAAATAATGCTATACTATGACATAAGTTAACGGTGTCAAGACATCTAACGGCCGGCGCATTCATGTGAACGGCACGACATTTTAAAGCTGATTGTCGATCATGATTGCTGTCATTTGGGGGAATGGCGCGACGATGAAGATTACCGTCAACACAAGTGTGTACGATTGGTCAAAGAGTAGGAAATCTAAAGAAAAAAGGTGTAGACATGCAGAAAAATATGGAACACACGCTCAACCTTACGATGACGATGATTTTGAAAATCGGCAGCGCCCGGTCAATGATTGCGGCTGCCTTAGCCGAGATTGCGGCCTATCGCTACGAGGCGGCGCGTGAAAAATTACGTCAGGCCGAAACTGAATTGCTAACGGCCCAGCGGTTACAGGTACGCCGACTGATCGAGAATGCCAAGGCTCAACGGTTTGTGCACTCGACACTCTTTATGAATGCCCAGTCGGCACTAGTCAACGTGATGGGCGAGTTACAGATGACTGAGAATCTGATTGGCGCTTTTGAACGCTGGGAGCCAGAAGCGGCTTAATACGAACGTTAAGCTGACGAGTGAAAGGTCGCGTACTGGTTCATGATTAGATTTTGGAAGATGGTATTCGGTAGCAACTTAGACGGATAGAGATGGGGTTAAAAAATGACAGTTACTTTTAGTAATGAAGATGATCACAAGTTTCATAAGCTTACTGACCAATGTTTTACTGCCAATCCTAAATTACTGACAAAGGCAAGTATATCAGTACCACTAACTACCCGTACCATTCAGCCACGCCGTTATTTGGTGGTCACCAAGATCAATCAGGCTACCTTAGCGACAGCTACGTGGCAACCAGTCACCGGTGCAATTGCGCTACATAAGCATGAACGTTTGATTTATGATTTGGGAGCGCTATACGTCGGCCATTTTCAAGTTGCCATTGACGTGGCCGGTTCGCCAATGGACGCGCCGTTACTGATGCGGACAAGGTTTGCCGAACAGTTGCAAGAGTTAAGTGTCGATGCTAGTCGCGTGACCAGTTGGTTGCCCACAGCCTGGATTCAAGACGACACGTGCCACGTTGAATTATTGCCGACCACGGTCCAGTTCGAACGCCGCTATAGCTGTCGCTACATCATGTTGGAACCGGTGGGTCAGTCGCTAAAGTGGCAGCCGGTGTTGGCGGATGCGGAGTTTCGAGCGGCTAGTGCAGTATTGAAACAAGCTGTACAGCCATTCAGCAATGACCCGCCGGAACTGTATAAAATTGACCAGGTTTGTTTAGAGACTTTGCGAAATACTATGCAGACAGTTTTTGAGGATGGCACAAAAAGAGATCGTCGTTTGTGGTTGTTAGATTTTCGAATGCAGGCCAAAGTTGATTACGTTACTTTTAAGCACATGAACCTGGCAAGAAGATGTTTGTATTTATTTGGGGCGTTCTCAGATCAAGAGGGCCGTTTGCCAGCAGACATCCTAACACGAACTAAAATACCAGTTGCGGATGACTTGTATTGGTTTGATTATCAACTGCAGTTCATTATGGCCGTAGCAGAATATATTGACGCTACCAGGGATCGAGTAGTATTAAATGATTTATATCCGGTAGTTAAGCGGTCATTCGAATTTATTAAAGTGCAATTAACCACAGGATTAACGGTGGGACAACGTGCCGATGTTTTTGTTGATTGGTCAACCAATTGTAACAAGGAGGCCGCAGTTCAAGGTATTTTGGTCCAGGCGATGAAAGCTTTTTTGAAACTCGCATTACAGTGGAAGGACCCGGACGTTAATGAAATACAAGCTTGGATAGAAGATTTGAAAATTGCGACAATTAAAGAATTCTATGATAGTGATAAAGATGTATTTATTAGTGGGCCGAACCAGGAAGTAAATTTACTGGCTCAGATTCAGCTGCTACTAGCCAATGTATTACCATCGAATGAGCAACAACGTGCGTTGCAACAGCTATTGCATGATTTTGACTTCACCAATACCGCAGTTACACCAAGTACGGAAGCGTTGTTGGCTGAAGTGTTGTTGCAAAATGGTCAGACTAAAGTGGCAATTGATATAATTCGGCAGTATTGGGGTGCAATGGTGGCTAACGGTGCGGATACTTTTTGGGAAGTCTTTGATCAAACTGATGCCAATTATTCACCATATGGATCGATATTACTAAATAGTTATTGTTTTGGCTGGAGCTGTTATCCCGCATACTTGCTACGAACATATTTATCAGATACGTAGTGGAAATATCTTGAGCCGAGTTGTTTAAGTTGAGTAGTATCTCTAGACCATAAAAGTCAATTACATTAAAGATTAGGAGCTTGATGAATCCTTTTGGGAATCGTCGAACTCCTAATTTTTATTAGCTATGCATATGATATACTTTTATATAGTTGGGAATATTGTTGACAAATCAATGGTTGATAATTGGGAGTGGAATTGAATGCCAAAATATAGTGCAACAATGGTTTCACATTCTTTTTGGTTTGCTGAATTTCAAGCATATATTGAATTACTTAATGCTGGCTACAGTGAAGATGATATTAGAGCTAAAGCAGAAGAAGATAATTATTTTAAACAGAAGACGGCTGCGCGAACTCAAGATCTCTTGAAGGTACTAAAGAAACGTTTGGTTACTTTAGACCAGGATTATTTTGTTTTATTTCCAAGTTTAGATATCGGTAATCAAAAATTGGTTAATCTTATTTCAATTATGAACATGAATCGCCTTTTTAACGAATTTATGTATGAGGTTTATCGTGGTGAATTGCTATTAGGCGATGCGCGTTTACATGATTATGAGATTGAGGATTTTTTTAACCGGAAACGGGTTGAAAATGCGCAAATTGCAGACTGGACAGAGGAGACCGTGGAACGATTAGCGGGAATTTTTAAAACATTTTGTCGCGAAGCAGAGTTGCTCAAGGATCGTGGCGATTATGACGAAGTTAATCGGCCGATGCTAGATTTGAGATTAGAAGATTTGTTACAAGCTAAGCACGCTCATCGCAATTTAGCCGTGCTTTTAGGGAGGTGAGTATGATCGTTAGCACAAGTACGAAGTTAGCGCATTTACAGAAAAAAATTATGAATCAGGATTTTCAAGAAAGTCGGGGACTGTCTAACGAAGTTTCGTATTATATTCTAGGCTATGCACCACAGGACAAGCCAATCGTTCGGGAGGCTATTGATAAAATGGAACGTAGATTTAATCAAGCCTCAGTTGGTGTTGATATTGTTGAGTTCAATGTATATCAAATTATGTGGAAATTACTGGATGAAATTGGTATTAGACAGAATGTTTTTGACATGGAGGAAAATGAAGGCATTGAGTACCTGACTGAGCAGTTAAATAATGTACTCAAGATGACAGATTCAGAAAATCTTTTTGTTAAGTATATGGAAAAACATTTAGAAAGCCAAAACTCGGTGATTTTTTTAACCGGAATTGGTGAAATTTTTCCATTAATTCGGGCACATAAAATACTGAATACGATGCACCAAATCATATCATCGGTACCCGTTATTTTATTCTACCCAGGTGAATATAATAGTTTAAGTCTTAGTATGTTCGGGGAAACTAAGGAAGATAACTATTATCGTGCTTTTCAAATAAATTAGAATTACTTTTTCAAGGCCTTGAGGGGGCAAAATAATGAAGATTAAAGATATATTCGCTAAGCCAATTGATCGTAATATTAAAGGTGTTATTACCATTGGTGATGAACAAGATGCTAATGTAAAACAGGAACTAGAAGAATATGTTGTCACACACGAATTACAAAAGCATTTCCATGATTTTTTTAAAGCATACGTTGCCAGTATTAATCATGATACTTCGGAGATGGGAGTCTGGATTTCAGGTTTCTTTGGTTCAGGGAAATCTCACTTTTTAAAGATTTTAGCTTATATGTTGGAAAACCGGAATGTTGCCGGCAAGCCAGCAATTGACTATTTTTTAGATGATAATAAGATCAGAAGCCAAGAGACTGTTGATGCGATTCAATTGGCAACTTCAGTACATAATGAAACGATACTATTTAATATTGATTCAAAAGCTAAGAATGGTAGTAAATCACAAAAAGATGCCATTTTAAATGTTTTCTGGCAAGTTTTTAATGAAAAAATTGGTTTGATAGGCGTTGACTTTTGGATTGCCGACATGGAACGCAATTTGATTAATGATGACAAGTATGAGGCGTTTCAAGCTAAGTTCCAAGAATTAGATGATAAAGGTAGAACTTGGCAAAAGGCTCGAAATGGGTTCGCATTTTTTAAAAATACAATCAAAGAAGCACTCGTAGCTGTCGGCGAAATGACTGAAGAAAATGCTGATGGCTTTATCGAGCAGCTTAAAACGGAATACCCACTCAGTGTAGAGGATTTTGCCCAACGGGTTAATGAATATATTGAGAAACAAGCAGATCCAGATTATCATCTTGTGTTTTTAGTCGATGAGATTGGTCAATATATTGGTGACAGTCAGCAACGAATGTTGAATTTACAAAGTGTTGTTGAAGATTTGGGAACATATACCCATGGGAAAGCCTGGGTAATTGTGACTAGTCAACAAGCAATTGATCAAGTAACGGACCATATTAATGGACAAGATTTCTCGAAAATTCAGGGTCGTTTTAATACTCGAATCGCAATGTCGTCAGCGAACGTTGATGAAGTAATTAATAAGCGATTATTAGTCAAGACGCCGGAAAGTGAACGGGCCCTGATGCGGACGTATTCAGATGATCAACATGCCATCAACAACTTGATGACATTTGAGTCGGATATTACGCGAGACCATTACCAAAGTGCAGAAAACTTTGCGGATGTTTATCCATTTGTACCGTATCAGTATAATTTATTACAAGATACGTTGACTGCCATTCGGGAAAACGGTTCTGACGGTAAGCACTTAGCAAACGGTGAACGTTCAATGCTAGCAGTTTTTCAAGAATCAGCACAACGGATTGAAAATGAAGACGTGCGGGCGTTAGTTCCGTTTAGTATTTTCTTCCAGGGCCTAGATCAATTCTTGGACCACACGCACATGATTGTGATTCAACGTGCGATTAAGAATGAACGTGTTAATCCAGATGGTGTTGAACACCCATTTGCCGTGCAGGTTTTGGAAACACTGTTCATGGTGAAGTATGTAGATAATTTTAATGCTACTCTGAATAACGTTGTCACGTTGATGATTGATTCAATTGATACCGACCGGGTTGAATTGGAAAAACGGGTTAAAGAAGCCTTGACTGAGTTAACGAATCAAAACTTCATTGAAGAGACGACTAAAGGGTTTGAGTTTTTAACTAACGCTGAGCAGGAGATTAGTCGATCAATTTCAAAACAGGATGTGGAGCCAGGAGAAGTCTCTCGTGAAATCGGGAATTACCTATTCGGTGCGAAAAAAATTGAGCGGAAATTTACTTATCCCAAGCTAAACAAGCAGTATACGTTTAATTTCAATCAGTTCGTTGATGATCAGCCATTGGGGTTGGCCAACAATACGTTAAGCCTAAAACTGAACACTCCTGAAAGTAATACTAATCGTGATGAAACTGAATTAAGACGAATCGCGTTATCCCCTAGTGAACCACAAATTATTATTGATATGCCTAGACGTGATGATTACACCCATAATTTATCACAAGCATTGAAAATTCAAAAATTTGTAATGGATCCAGGTGCTTACGCAAAGGATGCTCGATCTAACAATATTATTGATGTTAAGCGTGCTGAGCGAGTAAGCCTGATTGAAAAAGTTCATGTGGATTTGGAAGATGCACTGGAAGATGCTGATATTTATGTCGGCGGTGAACTGCTAGAAGCAGGAAGCAAGAGTTTTGGACAACGTTTAAATACGGCACAGGAACATCTAGTTGACGAAATTTACCGTAACTTAAGCTATATCACGGCGGTTAAGTCGGAGAAAGATATTGTTGCACTATTCAATCAAGAGTTAATTACTCCTGATGAAAATAAACAAGCGGTGGAAGCTGTCATGAATCGAATTGTTCAGGATGCTGATAACGGTTCTCACGGTAAAGTGGCTTATAAGTCGATTCTGGATCGTTTTGGAGTAGAGCCATATGGATACCGTGATATCGACATTAAGTGGATGGTGGCCAAACTTTTTGCTGATAATCGGATTAAGGTATATGTTAACAATGCACTAATCAACATGGAAGATACCACTAAGCCAGTTGAACTAGCAAACTATTTTGTGAAGAAACAGTATGTTGATAAGATGCAATTTGTTCCACGTGTCGCCGTTTCGGAAGAAAAACGCCAAGCGTTAAAAGCGGTGGCTAAGGACGTCTTCAACCGGCAGAGCTTTGATGACGATGAAGATGATACGTTAGTTAACAATTTACGTCAAAGTATGATTAAAGAGCGAGATGCACTCAATGAGTTCGTGCGGCTATCTACGCGTTATCCGGGAAGAAACGTTTTAGAGAATGGTTTACAACTGATGAATAGCTTAATTAGCCAGACTGATACGGACCAATTTTACGATAAATTATTTAAGCATCAAGATGACTTCTTAGATTGGTCCGATGATATGTATGACTATGGGTTGATCGATTTTTACAATAATCCGACTCAAGAGAAGATCTGGAAAGATGCACTTTCTAAGATTGATATCTATGAGAAGTCTAGTTCATTTATTAGTGGGGCTGAGGTTGGTAAGATCTATAAGCAAATTAAAGCCCGAATTGATGCAAACAAGGCTGATCGGTTAAATGAATTGAACAGTCTTAATGAAGAATTTAATAGCGCGTATAGTGAAGAGTTTGATAAAACTGAAGCGGATATTAAAGCGAATGTCAATATTGAATGGCAAGCAGCTTTGAATTACGCAAAGAATAATGGCTTAATTGGTCAGTTTGAAACGACCATCAATCAAGCTTTCGAACAATTTATTCAAGAAGCACAAGCAGCTCGTAATTTGGATGAATTGGTCGTAATTAAATCTAAGGCTTCCGTTAAGAAGGATAATTTACAGACGCGCATTGATGAAGAAATCGTTGAAATTGAGAGAAAACAAGCTGCATTACAACGTGCACAGAAACAAGTGGATAAAGATGAAACAAATACAAATGAGGATCAAACTCCAACGGTCACTTCAACAACGGTAACGCCTCTAGTACCGACAACGAAGCATGTTAGTCTTAAAAATTTGCCAGTTAACCGTTCATGGCAGGTAACTAGTGCCAAAGATGTTGACGAGCAATTGGCACAATTACGAAAAGTATTAATTGCTCAGTTGGATAATGTTGATGAATTGAAGATTGATCTTTAATAGTCAAGTTGAAAGGAATTACAAATGGACAAAACAGCCATTAAAAATTTTGCAATTGAATCGCGACGGAAACTAATTGCGGCTATCAAATTACAAATGAAAGTGTTGGGAATTACTGAGGAACAAATTTCCGACAAGTTGGAAACGTCTACGTCTGAAATTGAGTATTATGTGGATGACCGCAACCCAATCACTGGTTCAAACATTGTTAAGCGCCAAAAACTAGTTGTAGAATTACATGAGCGTGAGAAGGCAACCGATTATGAGACGGCCTACAATGAGTTAGTCGAAGAGGTTGCGTATACTTGGTTCAATCGCCTAATTGCGATTCGGTTTATGGAAGTTAATGGTTATTTGCCGAGTCGGATCCGAGTATTGTCTAGTTCATCAGGTCGCAATGAACCAGATATTATGTTGCGAAGCGAAGCCGATTTAGTGCCGTATCTTGGTGCTTTTAGCAACGAGGAGCAAGCAATTATGGTACATGCTTCGGAAACTGAAGCCACAGTTGACATGGACGCCAAATATCGGATGCTATTTATTAAGCAAGCCAACGCTTTAAATGCAAATCTACCACATTTATTCGAAAAAACTAACGATTATGCAGAATTATTGTTCACTCCAAACTATCATGACGGCGTTATTCAGCATCTAATTAACGATATTGATGAGGTCGATTTTGACGTTACTCGTGGTGGTCAGGTTGAAATTATTGGATGGCTGTATCAGTACTATAATACTGAACCACATGATTATGCAGTGAATATCACTGGGGGAGCCGTTACCAAAAACGAAATTCCTGCCGCAACTCAGTTATTTACCACAGATTGGGTCGTTCGTTATATGGTTGATAACTCATTAGGAAAGTACTGGCTTGAACGTCATCCTAACAGTGATTTGAAATCAAATTTGGATTATTTGCTTCCTGGAGAGATTCAGACAGTTGATTCTAGTGAGAATCTCGAAGATATGCGTCTTATCGACAATGCGATGGGGTCAGGCCACATTCTGGTATATGCGTTCGATGTCTTTATGAAAATGTATGCGGAACAGGGATACTCAAGTCGTGATGCAGCCTTATCCATCGTACAAAACAACTTATACGGTTTGGAAATTGATAAACGTGCCTATCAGTTGGCATATTTTGCTTTAATGATGAAAGCACGACAATACAATCGGCGTGCCTTGCAGCCTGAAAAAGTTAAACTAAATGTCCACGTTTTTGAAGATACGGACACGGTCTCACCTGAGTTTTTGGATGCCTTATCGGGTGAATATGCAGATGATATAAAACAAATTATTGAGCTCTTTAGTAACGCCGGAGAACTAGGTTCAATTATCAAGTTTGACAAAACGTTTAATTGGACAAAGTTGCGAGAAAACGTGGAAGATATGCACACGGACGCGTTGGATATCTTTGGTATGAATCAATCGAAAAAGATCGTATTAAAAGTATTAACCATCGGCGAAATTATGTCTACTAAATATGATGTGGCCGTAACAAATCCACCGTACTTGAACAAGTTCGATCCAGACATGAAAAAATATGTGAAGAAAAACTATGCTGATTACTCAGGGGATCTCTTCTCTGTCTTTATATTCAACAATATCAATTTAGTTAAAATTGGCGGTTATGCTGCCTATATGACGCCATTTGTTTGGATGTTTATTAAGACATATGAGAAACTGCGTAGTTATTTAGTGGCCAATAAGGAGATTTCTAGCCTGATTCAAATGGAGTACTCAGCATTTGAGGAAGCCACTGTTCCAATCAATACATTTGTATTAAAAAATGTGCCAAATGGTAGTAATGGGACTTACATCAAGCTTTCAGCTTTTAAAGGCGGTATGAATGTTCAGAGAGATAAGGTGTTAGAAGCAATCGCAAATCCTGATATTGACTACCTTTATCGAACTAATCAAGCGAACTTCAAAAAAATTCCGGGAAGTCCGATTGCTTATTGGGCTAGTAAAAATCTTATCCACGATTTTGAAGTTGGAAAACGTATGGAAAATATCGTAGTTCCCAAAGTAGGACTACAGACTGGGGATAACAAAATATTTTTACGCTTCTGGTATGAAGTTGGAAATCAGAACATCTGTTATAGTGCAAATACCATCTCTGAATCAACTCTATCAGGGAAAAGGTGGTTTCCGTATAATAAAGGTGGTTCGTATCGAAAATGGTTTGGTAATTATGATTATGTGGTAAATTGGCAAGATAATGGAAAAATGATAAAGGAGTTCACGTGGGAAAATGGGAATGCCAGATCAGTTGTCCGTAATCCTAGATTTTATTTTCAAGAATCCATTACTTGGTCTGATATAACTAGTGGAGACTTCAGTGCAAGGTATAGAACACCAGGAAGTATTTTTGATGTCGTTGGGAAATCTGCATTTAAATTAGAAAAACAAACGGACCTACTATCTCTATTGGGGCTTTTAAATGCAAAAGTAACTAATTACATTTTCAAAATTTTAAATCCAACAATACACTTACAGACTGGAAACTTTGCAAATTTTCCAGTCATTAATTCTAAGATTTCTGTGTATAAACAAGTACAAGTAGCTATTGAAATCACCCAAAATGATTGGAATTCATTTGAAGAATCATGGGACTTTATTCGCCATCCCCTTCTATCACACATCGCTGACGATAAGCAAACAGAAGTCGGTGGACGGCTAGAAAATGCTTTTGCTATCTGGAAGACTGAAGCACAAGAGCGGTTTGATCAATTAAAGGCAAATGAAGAAGAATTAAATCGAATTTTTATTGATTTGTACGGTTTGAACGATGAATTAACGCCGGAAGTTGAAGATAAAGAGGTTTCCGTGCGTCGGGCAGATGAGGAACGTGATATTAAATCCTTGTTATCGTATTTTATTGGACTTGTGTTCGGCAGATATTCGTTAGACACTCTTGGACTTGCCTATGCGGGTGGTGAGTGGAATACTGATAAATATCAGAAATTTGTGCCAAATAAAGACAACTTGTTGTTGTTAAACGATGACCGATATTTTGACGATGATCGTGATATCATGAATCGATTCAGAACCTTCTTAGCAGTAACTTTTGGAGAAGAGCATGTTCAAGAAAACATGGATTACATTGCTCATGTAATTGGTAAAAAAGCTGATAATTCTGAGCAAGCCATTCGTAAATATTTTGTGGATGACTTCTTTAAAGATCATAAGAAGGGGTATCAGAAGCGGCCAATCTATTGGGAATTCAACAGTGGAAAGCAGAATGGCCTGAAGGCATTGATGTACTTACATCGTTATGATGAGGGCGAATTAGCCATGATGCGTACTGACTATATGTACCCGTTACAAAGTCGTTATGAAGAACGTATTGAGAAATTACAGCAATGGGTTCAAGATGAGAGTGTTACTAAAACTAAGAAGCAATTAGAGAAAAAACTAAAACATGTCACACAACAATTAAAAGAATTGAAGCAATATGATCCAATTGTTCGACATGTTGCCGACCAGCGTATTAATCTTGACTTAGACGATGGTGTATTAGTCAACTATGAAAAGTTACAAGATGGAAACAAAATTTTGAGTAAATTATAGTCATAATAAAGGAGCTTTCTTTGCCGGAGAGCTCCTTTTGTGCCAAAAAAGTGCCAATTATTTTAATGTGTCATTTAGAATGGATATAATCTTATTCTTATCCTGGGACTCTAACTCTTTAATGATGTGTAAATAGGTAGACTGAGTAGTGGTGATGTTGCTGTGACCTAGACGTCTGGACACAGATAGAACACTGACACCACGGTATAAGAGTATAGAGGCATGGGTATGGCGCAATCCATGGAACGTAATTCTTGGGATAGACAGAACTCGTAGTTTTGCTGTTAGCGCATTATTGATTTCCGCACTGACTAAAACGTGATGATTCTTATCCATTAAAATAGGCTGATCTTGTTCAAAATGGTGGATTGAAAGATAGTGACTTAATCGATGGATGGTTGTGTTATCGATTGAAACCTTACGATTGGAGGTTGACGTTTTTGTTTTCATAAACCCCGTCTTGTATTTGTAATCCCAAGTTTTATTAATATTGATAATACCGGCTTGTAAGTCCAAGTCATTGATTGTTAGACCAACTATTTCCCCATAACGCATGCCTGTTACTGCAGCTAGATAGATAGTCATTTCATCAATTTGATTGGTATCCAAGTGCGTAATCAATTTAGCCCAATCATTGTAATTTAGCGTTTTGGACATTTTTGGCAGTGATCGGCCAGTAATAACAGCTTTGCGTGTAGGATCAGAAGCAATGATGTGTTCATCCATTGCTTCTAAAATACATGCGCGCAATTGCTTGTGTAAACAAGAAACGGTTCGACGTGCATGTGTTTTTGCAAACTCATTGAGTTTTTCTTGATAAGTTAATTTAGTTAACTCTTTTAGTTTTAAGCTACCAAATAACTTTCGCGCATGTTTAGCAGTGTTTTGGTATTTGTTGTAAGTAATAGATGATACTGCATTCTGCTTATAAGTCTTAATCCATCGCTCGTAGTAACTGACTAGTGATTCGCTACCCGCCTTCGCGGTTTTCAAATTAGGATGTTCCGATTGAATCTTGCTGGCAGCCAAGATAGCGTCAGATTTCCTTGTAAAACCGGACTTTCGGAGCTTTTTATACTTTCCGTCTGCATCTTTATATGAGATTTCGTATTGCCAAACATTGCCTCGTTTTTGATAACTAACCATTATTTTACCCCCCAAAGCCGAAATATTGGCACATTTTTGGCACCGCGATTGGTCAATACCACTGAATAATACCATATTGATAGGTTATCGTCAGCGATGTGCAATAGAAGTGGATGAACTTTGAAATCCCATGAATTTTCATATTCATTCCAATCACTTTGGGCTAATAAAACATTTATTCTAACGACATGTTCAATATTTTGATCGAATATTTCTTTTTTTATCGGTAGCTTGTCCATATCACCATTCTGTAAAGACAATGTTGGATTTAAAACCTTAGTAATTAGAGTAGTTACTTTTGAGTTCAAAAATCCTAGCAGAGAAAATATTGTGCTATCATCATTTGAGAAAAGCATTGGCCCTTTGTTAGAATCAAATATACTACCTTGAGGACTATACCTGAACGTATTAGAAGCACTAGTCAATGCACTCCAAGTTATACCGCTGTGAAAGTAGTAATCTTTTCCCTGAAATCCAAAAGAGTTTTTGTTAATTTTGCCAAACTCAGCTATTTCCTGACCAGAATTGTAGTAGTTAACAATAAGCTCACGATTGCCGAACCATTTGTGGTTCTTTCCGCCTTTATTATACGGAAACCATTTTTTCTTAGACGTTTGATTTTTCCTCCAAGACCGGCTTACATCAACATGATTGAATAGAACTTCCCACCAGTCATGAATAAATAGATTATTATTTCCAGTTGTCAGCCCACGCTGTGCGGGAGAAATATTCTTAAGGGGTATTCCTACTAAGAAATCATGTAACAGCTGATTACTTACCCAATAAGCAATTGGACTTCCCGGAATCTTCTTGAAGTTCGCTTGATTAGTTCGATAAAGGTAGTCTACCGTTTGATCTCGAACGGCTGCTAAGTATGCCGTTTCTTTCTTATCCTGAGAATTAAAATCAATTAGACGTTCATACGTACCCACATATTCAGTTAAGTTTTGCTTTTTCAGTACAAAAGCTGTCGATTGCACAACTTCGCCACCGATTTCTTCAAATGCTCGAGTTCCTAAATGAGCCATATTAATTAGTGTATCTTGTGTTAACGATTGTCTAAGCTTCTCGAAGCTAGAGAGAAACATCCATGCATGTTGTGTAATCATCGCATAGTAGCCATTGGCACTCACAAACATTCGCAGTCGTTCCATGAAAGCAGCAAACAAATCTGCTTTTCCAGCAGTAAAATGTCGTTTTACGTATTTACTAAGAACATCATTCATTTTTCCTGAACCCATGTATGGTGGATTCATGACCCCTACTGTATATTTGCGACATAAAAGTTTCGAGACTGTAATAATTTCTTTTAGCTTATGTTTTTTCTCTTCTAATTCAATACTTTCAAAAGATAATTGATGTTCTCCGGGTTTTGTATCAATAATTGATTCAATTTCGAGAAAATCAATGGGGTCAGTAAAATGAATTAAGGAGCCGTAACTATTGCCATCATGAAAGGCGTTTAATAAACGCGTGATATCTGAAGACTGCTGGTCCGTAGTAATTAAATCTTCAAAATCCTGTACCGACAAATCTGTATATTCTGGGATATCAAAAACGTTTGGACTTAATTCCAATGTTAAGAAACGCCGATTATATTCACGCGCTTTCATAGATAAAGCAAAGTATGATAGTTGGAATGCTCGAGTATCAATGTCAAAACCATACAGATTATACTGAATAATATTTTCGGTAGCGTCTCTCTTTGAATAACCTTCTGACTCATACAGCTGTAAAAAAACATCAAACGCGTAAACTAGCACGTGACCAGAGCCCATTGCTGCATCCACTAAAGTAATATCCTCGAGTTTCACTTTAGTAAGCTCTTTTTGTGCCTCTATAATCTTTAGAGATACTTGTTCGTTTTGCTGAGATTCGGGCATGTAATATTGCCAATGATAAGCCTGTGCTATTTCTACTTCTGATCGCGAATCATTTCTAGCATGTAAAACATCAATCCAATAACGGCCCAACGAGTTTTCAACCATATACTTGACAATCCAATCCGGCGTAAATAGTTGGGTCACCGCAGGAATATCAGTTTCAGCGTATTTACGCTTTTTGAATGCTACTTCTTTTGGTTCAGTATTATAGTACTGATACAGCCACCCAATAATTTCAACCTGACCACCACGAGTAACATCGAAATCGGCTTCATCAATATCGTTAATTAGATGCTGAATAATGCCGTCATGATAGTTTGGAGTGAACGATTATTGAATTTATTATAATGTGAGTTTTAGCGGGGAATACGGTATGATAAGGGTGGTGAATTTTTTGAAATGAGGAGTAATTATGGCTGACGTAAATATTGATCAAGTTGTGACAACGTTAAAAAGTAAATTTAAGGCGGGCCATCAATTCATTTTTTGGTACGACGACCAGGGCGAATTTGAGGATAGTGTCCGCGACTTGACCGGAGCACTAGCGGGTGTCGCCACTGTAGTTGAGTTAAGGATGGGACACCAATTAAAAACAAAGTTGCGGTTATTGGGGGCGGGCACGAGCGAAAAGTTTTTAATTTACTCGCCGCAACCACAACCGCCATTAGATGAAAACCATTTACGCGATATGGTGCTGTACTCTGAGATATTCAGAGCGGATGCACCAGAAATTTTGCGTAAAGAACTGCAATTGCCTGAGAATATGTATTCATTTGTAAAAAGATATACAGCATTTTTTGGAAGTAAGGAACGCCGTGCACGGTTCATGAAGTATGACTTGCACAGTTATCAGTCAGAACCAACAGTTGCAATTATGGCGGCAATCGTTCGACTGGATCAGCCGTTAGTAGATTTCTTTGCGGTATTAAGACTGATTCTTAAGGCTGGATTGACGGATAACAAGTACTTAAATGAATTTGAAAAATATCACGTCATCAATGATTTTTGGAGAATAGTCAGTGATCAATTTGGATTTCAGTCTGATCAGCCAGATTTATTAACACTGGCGTCTGGAATGTATGTCACTATGGCCTTTCAACAAATGGGACTCCCAACGGCAACTGATAATCGTTATAATTTGAGTGCTCGGGCGGCCAATGTCCAAACGTTTATGCAACAATTTAGCGCTGAAGCCTACAATCAGCATCGTGATGATTATGATCAGATTGCACGGCATGTTTGGGAGAATATTAAAGTAAATAAATTTTTTGATCAACTTGATATTGATGATCTTGCAAATAGCGATGTTTTCCCGGAATTTGATCGAAGAATTTTGAACTGGATTCAAGAGCAATTGTTGCTGGAAAATGATGAAGTTCTAGTTGACGGTTTAAGTATTGGTAAATTGACTAAGAAACGTCGAGAAATGCACTATGGCCGCTCACATAATACCAATCATTTGTACTTGATGGTCAGAAGTGCATGGCAAGTTATCCAAGCTCGTCACAATCGGCCCGCAAATGGGTTCAACGCAATGGTTGATGAGTATACTAATGGTGGTTATTATATTGATATGAATTATCGTCACTTTGTTTATGAATATCGTATTGCTGGTTATCCAGATTACTATATGCGATTAAAACGATTGGTAGAACAAATTTATGTTGATCTGTTATCCAAGTTCAATATTAGCTGGAATCAGAGTTTAAATTATCAGCAAATTGCGCCACAACTTTTGCAACGAAATTTTTATAATCAGTATATTCGTAACGAACAAAATCGAATTGTAGTTATTATCTCTGATTCATTTCGTTTTGAAGTTGGAAAGGAATTACAAGGAAAACTAAAGCAAGAGGATCAAGTTACGGATATGCAGATGCATTTTCTAATTAGTGGTTTGCCATCCGTTACCTATATGGGTATGCCGGCTTTGCTACCGCATCACAACTTAGCATTACAGGCTGAAGAGCGCCGGGTAACCGTTGATGGTCAGCCTGCAAGTAATATCGAACAACGCCAAGCAATATTGCGCCAAGCAAACCCTAAAAGCACGGCATATCGTTTTAAGGATTTGCAAGGTAAGTCACGTGATGAACTTCGATCCATGTTTGTCAATCAAGAAGTAATCTATATTTATCACAATCAGATTGATACTACAGCAGAGAATAAAGGAACCGAAGATGAAACTGCCACTGCAGCTAAAAATGCGATTAACGAATTGCAAGAATTAATCTGGCGATTAAGAACTAACAGTATTAATCATGTTTATATTACTGCAGATCACGGGTATCAATATCGTGATGAAAAGATTGCTGATATCGACAAAATTGAAGTTAAAACGGTTGCGGAGGATTGGAAATCACCACGTTATTTAGTTTCTGAACGTGACATCAAGGTACCGGGTGTTGAACGTCAAGCCCTAGCTAATATTTTAGAAAATCAAGATTCACGGTATGTTTATTATCCGACTACGGCTAACGTATTTAAGGCTAATGGTGGTGATAATTATGCACATGGAGGATCATCATTGGAAGAAATGGTGGTCCCGTTACTGGAAGTACGCACAACCAGTAAAAAATCGACAGCACATGAGGTAACCTTACAAATTAATAATTCTAATTTGAGAGTAACCTCATTAGAGGTACCGTTAAGTATTATGCAAACCGAACCAATTAGTTCTAAAGTAACACCAGCTGCCTTTAAACTATACTTTGTGGATAAAAATAATCATCAAATTTCAGGGCAAATCCTGATTAATGCAAATAGTAAGGATACCCAAGTTGAAAAGAGAATATGGCGAGCCAATCTCACCTTAGTGGATCAGCCGTATGATCGCAATCAAGTGTATGACTTAGTTATTGAAAATATCGAAAGTGGTGCACAAAATCGAGTTCACTATCGAATTGATATTGTAGACGATCGGGGCTAAGTGCTTCATGAAAAGTGTTGGTAAGAGCCAACACTTTTTTATTTGTCTTGGCAACGTGAATACGGCATTAAAGTGATAATTGTCGTATAATGAATATATTCTTAAAAAACGAGGAGAATAATATGGCAACCACAACTCATTTTTACGAAACATTTCAACCAGAACATTACGATCTTTATATCAATATTAACCGGGCGGATAAGCTGATTTCGGGGAAGTCAACGATTACCGGGGATGCTAAGGCGCAGGAAGTGCTGATTCATCAGAATGGTTTGACCATTGCTGGTGTCCAAGCCGATGGTGCGGACGTGCCCTTTACTGTGGATGATGCGATTCAAGGAATTCGAATTGAACTTGCCAAGGCCGGTCAAACAACTTTGACGATTACGTACAGCGCCAAATTGACGGACACGATGATGGGTATCTACCCATCATATTACGAAGTCAACGGTGTGAAGAAAGAACTAATCGGGACGCAGTTTGAAACGACCGCGGCCCGGCAAGCCTTTCCGTGTGTCGATGAACCAGAAGCTAAAGCGACTTTTGATCTTGCCATCAAGTACGATGAACATGATGGTGAAACAATCTTAAGCAACATGCCCGAAGATCATGAAGCCGATGGGGTGCATTACTTTGAAACCACGGTGCGGATGTCGACTTACTTGATTGCGTTTGCCTTTGGTGAATTACAAGGCAAGCAGACGAAGACCAAGAGTGGCGTGACCATCGGTGTTTTCGGTACTAAGGCCCACAAGGCTAACGAGCTCGACTTTGCTTTGGACATTGCTAAGCGCTCAATCGAATTTTATGAAGATTTTTATCAGACGCCATATCCATTGCCACACTCATGGCAATTGGCCTTACCAGACTTCTCAGCTGGTGCGATGGAAAACTGGGGCTTAGTTACTTATCGGGAAGCCTACTTACTATTAGATCCTGACAACACGGCCCTCGAAACGAAACAACGGGTCGCCACGGTGATTGCCCATGAACTTGCCCATCAATGGTTCGGTGATTTGGTTACGATGAAGTGGTGGGATGACCTCTGGTTAAATGAAAGTTTCGCCAACATGATGGAATATGTGGCGACGGATGCCTTAGAACCAGACTGGCATATTTGGGAAACTTTCCAAACGTCCGAAGCATCAATGGCGCTTCAACGGGATGCCACGGATGGGGTTCAGTCAGTCCACGTTCAGGTGGAAGATCCGGCCGAAATCGACTCGATTTTTGACGGTGCGATTGTCTACGCTAAGGGTGCGCGGATGTTAGTAATGGCACGGGCCTTAGTTGGTGATGATGCCTTACGAGCAGGTTTGAAGCAGTACTTTATCAATCATAAATATGGTAATGCCAAAGGTGATGACTTGTGGAACGCCTTAGCGGATGCTTCTGGGATGCAAGTTGGGGACATCATGCATTCATGGCTGGAACAACCTGGCTATCCAGTGGTCACGGCAGCGGTTGTTGACGGTCAGTTGACCTTGTCACAACAACAGTTCTTCATCGGTGAAGGTGAAGAAGTCGGTCGTCAATGGCAGATTCCATTGAATAGCAACTATGAGGCGGCACCGGCGATTATGAAGGACCAAGCTGTGACGGTCGGCGATTATGCCAAATTACGTGATGCGAGTGGGCAACCATTCCGCTTGAACGTTGGGAATAACTCCCACTTCATCGTCAAGTATGACCAAACGTTATTGGATGATATTCTAGCGCATGTTGATGACTTAACGGCTATTGACCAGTTACAGTTGTTACAAGACTTACGCTTATTAGCAGAAGGTCGTCAAATCTCATACGCAGCCGTTGTGCCATTATTAAGTCGGTTTGCAGCCAGCCATTCAACGGTCGTTAACGCAGCGTTGTACCAAGTTGCGGGTAACTTACGTAAGTTTGTTACGCCAGATTCTGATGAAGAAAAGCATTTACAAACGTTATTTGACCAATTGAGTGCCGCTCAGGTTAAACGGTTAGGGTGGTTGCCACAAGCTGGTGAATCCAACGATGATCAGTTGACGCGGCCATACGTCTTGAGTGCGGCTTTGTACGCCAAGAATAGCGCGGCCGTATTGGCTGCCCATGAATTATTCGAAGGTAACCGTGATAAGTTAGCGACCTTACCAGCCGATGTGCGGGTCTTCATTTTACGGAATGAAGTCAAGAACTTTGGTAGTAAGGACTTATTCGATAGTTTATTGACGGCGTCACGGCAGACAGCCGATGCTAGTTACAAGGCTGACATTTGTGACGCATTGACCGCAACTACGGACCCCGAATTAATCAAACAGTTAGTTGTGAAGTTTGAAGATGCGGATACGATTAAGCCACAAGACTTGCGGGCCTGGTTCCGCGGCGTCTTGGCTAATCCAGCTGGTGAACAAGCAGCTTGGGATTGGATTCGCGACGAATGGTCATGGTTGGAAGCCACGGTTGGTGGTGACATGGAATTTACCACTTACATCACCGTCATTTCCCGGGTCTTCCATACGGCTGAACGTTTAGCAGAATTCAAGGCGTTCTTTGAACCAAAAATCAATACGCCTGGTTTAACGCGTGAAATTAAGATGGATACGAAGGTAATCGCCAGTCGCGTTGCCTTAGTTGAGGATGAACGTGATGCGGTGAATGCGGCGGTCGCGGAAGTTGTAAAATAAGTTAATATTCGTTATAAAGGTGGTTCGGTGCTGGACGTTTCAGCGCGGGCTACCTTTTTAGTTTGTGTTGTAAGCTCTTTTGTCCCTTGATCTTTCATGTATAATAAAGCCAGATAGATTTTTTAACACGAGGATGAAGATATGCGATACAACAAAATTGAAGAAAACATTGGCGACATTGAGCCGGTTGTAGAAATTGTTCCATATAAAATACTGGTTATAATGTTAGCCTACATAGAGATATGCAGAATAGAGAGCTGATATTTGAATATCCGACAGTCTATTTAATTTATGATAAATTAGGTTTCTGGCCGCAGTAGTAATGACCCTAAGTTCAAAGTTTATGTTGGAGAAACTAACGACATAAGTAGAAGAACACGACAACATTTAAAAGATACTGTAAAGTCACGGATGGATTGGAAAGCATTAAATGAGAGTCATAATTCACAGATGATTGTAATTGGGGACTATTATTTTAACAAATTCCTAACGCTCGACATTGAAAATAAATTGATGGTGTATTTATTAAGTGCGGAGAGTGTTACTCAATTGAATAATCGACGCTCAAATCCGCAGCGAAAATACTTTATGTCGGATCAGTTTGAAAATGTGCTTGAAGGAGTCTGGCAAACGCTTAGGAAAAAAAGGCCTGAGATTTTCCCGGAAAAATCAGAAATTGAAAATTCTGCGGTGTTCAAAGCATCGCCTTTCCATTCTTTAAACGCTGAACATAAAGTGAACCCCTAAGGTTGGACACTACATCCAATCTTAGGGGTTTTACTATGACTAAATTTAATTTAGATTTTCGCATAAAGGTCGTTACTGAATATTTGTCTGGTAAAGGTTCAACAGCTTTAGCCAGAGCGTATGGCATTAGCACGCATTCAATCATTCTGGATTGGGTTCATCGGTTTGAGCGGCGAGGCATTAAAGGTCTGAAAGATCGGTCAATGTCTCAAGAATATTCTAGTTAGTTTAAAGTCGATGTATTAAACTGGAAGACACAAAATCGAGCTTCGCTTCCAGTGACTGCACTACACTTTGACCTATCATCGCCAAGTACTATTTGGCAATGGGAAAGACGTTTCAAGAAATCTGGGATTGCGGGACTTGAGCGAAAACACCGACCCCAGCCGCAGAATTGAAACAGTTGAAACAAGAGAATCAAATGTAAAAAATTGAAAATGAATTCTTAAAAAAACTCGATTCCTTAGCACGAAAGAAGTCAAAATACACGAACTCATTGAACTAGTAGACGAGTTAAGGCCGGAGTTTCAAGTTTCCATCAAACTAGTTCTTAAAGCGGTTCATATTCTTCGCAGCACGTATTAGTACGCTAAGGAACATCGTGGCCGTGACTTAGACGATTCACAAATTATTCAGGCCATTGACGAGCTTCGTCAACAAGATCCGAAGTACACTCGTAAATATGGATACCGACGAATAACTGATGTTTTACATGATTACGGCTTTAAAATCAATCACAAGCGGGTCTTACGTATCATGCGGGAGCATGACTGGTTATGTCGAGCTTTTAATCGCCAGAAGCGAAATATAATTCTTATAAAGGAACCGTTGGTGTGATCGCACCTAATCGGCTTAAACGGCGCTTCAAAACAGATCGACCTTACCAGAAGTTGGTCGCCGATGTTAGTGAATTTCGATACGGAAACAAAAGTCAAGACGAGCGGGTCTATTTAGAACCAATTTTAGATCTCTTCAACGGAGAAGTTTTAGCTTTCAATATTAGTAATCACCCCACCGTTGAATTCGCCGTAAAGCCTCTAAAAGAAGCCTTAAATCAGATACCGGTGTTAGATTATCGCACCACCGTTCATACTGACCAAGGATTTCAATACCAGCATCATCACTGGCAAATCGTGCTTAAAGACCATCGTGCATTTCAAAGTATGTCTCGTAAAGCGACTTGTCTCGGTAACGCCGCCATGGAATCGTTCTTTTACATCATGAAAGTCGAAGTTATAGATGAGCAGTTTGAGACCAAAGTAGCACTTATCAAAGCTATGACTGAATGGATAGATTTCTATAATCACCGTCGTATCAAAACAAAACTGGGCGGTAAGTCCCCGGTAAAATATCGGGAACTTACCGCCCAGAAAGCAGCTTAATAAAGTTGTCCAAGTTTAAGGGTTCACTTCAAGGTACACAGATTTTTTGTTATTAAATCTGTGTACCTATGGCGGAGTATATCCAATTTAGAAATTAAGATATGACGGACTTTTTTTCAGGAATAATATTATGACAAAATCATAGGGGGAAACCCTTCCGTCACTAAAATCGTGACTACTAGCTTCTGGAGATAAAAAAATTTTAGTTGACCTATTTACTGTTTAAAGTGCTTTTTCTGTGCAAACGACGAACAAGCTCAGTTGAATCTTTTCTGAGATTTTGTTAATGTCAAGGCGTTGATGATGACTGTTTTCAGATTCGAATGGAGATAATTATTGTGTTAGGCAAATTCTATAATTAATCCGAACAGAAATTAAAAAGCCCAAAGCAATCACTTACAATGGTAGTAGCTAATTCCAACCAAATA
>NZ_JBMNVY010000028.1:0-25937 GCF_049745435.1 Lactiplantibacillus sp. YT640 | reverse complement strand
ATGATAAGCTCGCTCATGTTTATCTGGCTACGGTCTACATTGCCTCAATTTGCATCTTACTTAAGTAGTTTTAAGACGGACCCTAATCAGAATAAATAAAATATTTCCGATTACCTCCATTACCACGGGGGTCGGAAAATTTTCTAAAAAAACAATCATCACAAAAACTAATTGCTCTTCTGGTGAATAATCCTCAGTCGCAAACTTAAACCGACTCTTGGGCGTGGTTTTCCGCCATCTAATTATTCGCAACAATCCAAATGCCATTAGAGTAATTATTAATTCCGGCACAACTTGGAGCACAGCACTGCGGGAATGAAGCAGACGAATGTAGGCAACGCCACACAAGACTAGGTAGATTGCTAATAACCAATAATCGATTTTTAACAATTGCTGCTCTGATAAACTGCCATATTTTACTTGAATACGTTGTAATAATCGATTCCAGCGCTTCATCAAATCACCCTTACAAAAACTATTATCGATGCTGAATGGAGACTATCAATTTAAACTTTATAACCGCTGAGAGGACTTCAAACAATCTTTATTATGTATTGTGACTTTTTCGAAGAATAATTTAGTTTAAAGTCAATATCTGCGCTAACATTTCATATTTTGACATCTTCCAAATTTGAGTATATTCATTAAAACCAATAACCCATCTCAACGATATTCAAAATTACTGGTTTTAATTTTCTCAATTCAATAGCGACACTTTTCAGTAACAACACCTCAGTGTTATGGTTACTAACATTCACCTGCTTTAACACAAAGTACTCTTTTCAAAAATTCATACATTATTCTAATCTTTTTCATTCAATGCTTAATTCCATCAACTAACATAAAACAATAATAGTTAATAGAATGTTCAAAATCATCAGATAACGATACACGCAATGTTCAATTCACCACATTAACTATTCGTTCAGTTTAATGTAGCACATTAATTATTCTAAGCGAGAAAAATTCCCAGATATGGGAAATCATCAGCAAATCCAGTTATTTAGGAGTGTCCAGTTTGTCTAATTCAGCTTCAATCGGTGCAACTGTCAAGATGGTTCAGCATGCTAAAAGACTATCAGTCAATGATGTTACTAACAATGAACGCATTATCTCAAAGTCAACTTACTATCGCTTCATCAACGGTCACAGCAACATCTCGGCTGTTTGCTTTTTACAGCTACTAGAGCGGTTAGAACTTACCCTTCAGGAATTTGACTTCATCTTACATCACTATCAAATTCCCCCGGTTGAACAATTGCTGCAACAAATCCAAAACGCAGTCGTCAAAGAAGATATTGGCGAGCTTTGGAAATTAAAGAAGCAAATTGACAAGCTATTTAATGCAACGCATGCTCATCGTTATCAACAGTTACTAACGCTAACCCACCTGGCTTTGCACCACCTAGAAACACCACAACAGGCACTGGATTCAACGTTACGAGCAGCGATTGACGGGCTTATTCAAGACCTATTGAATCTTCAACTGTGGTCCAAATATGATTTGATGTTATGTCGCCAAATCTTCACCACTCTTACGCCAGAGCAGCAAATCATCCTATTAACAAGCGCTAATAAAAGTTTCCACAAATATCAACGGTTGACTGACGAAGCTTTAACCTTCATGACATTTCTAGCCAACCAGCTGTTCGTTGCTGTTCACGATAAACAGCCCAAGCTAATTACTAAAATATATCCTATAATGACAACGATCAACTTTCCCTCTGACCAACTCGGCCAGCATTACTACTAAAATTCTGTCAGGGCATTACGGACTACGTGACTAAGCCCAACCAGCCATTGACCGCCTGTAGTCAAGCACTTGATATTGTGCACTGTTTACACATCCAATACTGGGACACGATTTTTCAAAACGTCTTACTGGACCTAAAAACAATGCCAATATAAAAAGCCTGGGTTTCCCCAAGCTTTCAAGCAAAATTAATGACGTACACGCCGCCAATACAGTCCCGCATACACCACCGTCATCACGACGACCACGCCTAACATGTATACGGGCAATGTCACGATACTACCGTGGTGGAGCCAACTCATTAAGTAAGTTAGCACACTCACTAGTAGATAATAACCCAGGCTAAACCAGCCACTGGCACTTCCCATCACCGTTTCATAGCCAATCAAAGCACGATTCAACGCGTTTGGTAGGGTGATGTTCAGACCTAAGAAGGCTAGAAAAATTCCAATCAGCATCCCAATGACGTGATTGCCAACAGCGGTCATCACCAAGCCAACTGCCGCTACCAAACTCAATCCTAAGCCACTTAAAGCGACCTGCATTGGTGACCAATAGTTGACAAGCCAATTCACTAGCAACGCGCCCAGCAGACTGGCCGCGGCTAAGACTAAACCGAGACTACCGTATTGCACAGCACTAAAGCCGAAGTGCGTTTCAAAAATAAACGGCGCTTCAGCGTAATAACTAAACAAAATACCATTAATACCACTAATCAATAGGCCGTAACACCAGACCACGGGATCGTGCAATAACCGTGAAACGACAACGCTTTGTTGCCGCCAAGAGGCCACTTTGACCGTTTCTGGTCGAGTCTCTGGCAAGCAACACCCCGCGTACAACAGTATTACGACTGCTATCATGATCAAGACCGAGAAGACATGCTGATAGCCGAACACAGTCTGGACGCCACCTCCGATGAGTGGCCCGAGAGCGGGTGATAGTGCCATGGCCGCACTCACCTTCGCAAAGATTTTTGCACCAGTAACACCCGTAAAGCTCTCACGCATGATAGTCTGTGTCACAACCGAACCAGCACTAGCACCGAAAGCTTGGATCAAGCGGCAAACCAATAACCAAGTAAAGCCCGGGCTCAGATATAACCCTAAGTTACCAATCAAATAAAAGGCTAATCCACCTAACATGGCATCACGGCGCCCGCGATAGTCAGCATATTGCCCCCAGAAGAGCACCCCAACTGCAAAAGCCACAAAATAACTGCTCATGGTTAGCTGGCTGTGGCTGGCGCTAACGTGCATTGCCTGACTGAGTGCTGGCAAGATCGGCGTAAAAATTGATTCACTGATTTGTGGAAAACCCACTAATGTGATTAATAGTAATAATGATGGCACTTGTTTTTGGACGTTTTTCATTTAATTAAGTCTCCTAAATTTAATTAATTTTCGGAAAAACGTCCTTTTCCATCTACGGAGACGCATACGAGAATCTGTTCATACTTCATATGTTCTCACCTCATTTCTTGTTCGTACTACTGTACGGGAGATTAACCCATTTGTCAAAAACAACTAAAATAACAATTGAATTACAAATAAAAAATCGAGCTCACTAGTCAGTGCGCCCGATTTTTTACTCAACATTTAGTTTTTACGAAATCAATGATCCGTTTACCATATTATCTGGTACCGTAATTAATTGCACCTGACCGTCGTGTTCTGCTGACAGTAACATGCCTTGGCTCATTTCACCACGAAGCTTCCGTGGCTTTAAGTTACCAACGATGATAACCTTCTTGCCAATCAGTTCTTCCGGTTCTGGATACCACTTAGCAATACCTGAAAGGATTTGGCGATGATCAGCATCTCCTGCATCTAAACGGAATTGTAGGAGTTTGTCAGCCCCTTTCAATTTCTGCACCGTAATGACTTCAGCAACTTTCAATTCGACCTTGTCAAAATCATCAATGGTAATCGCTGGTTTAGTGAGGTTCAAATTAGTCTCAGCTGGGTTCCAGCCTTGTTCGACTTCAGCTTCATGTTTCGCGTTTTCCATGGCTTTACGCCCCTTCTGTTTGTCGGATTTCGTCATCTTACCCTTCAAGAATTCAACTTCGGCATCCATATCGACCCGTGGGAAGATTGGGGTTCCCTTAGCAACGACTTGTGCGCCAGCCGGCAAATCAGCCAGTTGTAAGTCGGCAATTGCTAAAGTTGCTGGGTCCAACCCTAATTGGGTAAAGATTTCCTTAGGTGCATGCGTCATGACCGGACTGATCAAACTAGCAATCACCCGCAAACTAGCTGCTAAATGGGCCATCACACTGGCTAACTTATCAGCATCATTCGCATCGTCACTCTTAGCTAATTGCCAAGGTGCCGTTTCATCAATATACTTATTCGTCCGACTGACCAACTTCCACACTTCAGCCAGCGCATCTGATAAATGCAGGCTGTCCATGCAAGCGTTGAAGTTCTTAATAGTCGTGGCAGCTGTGGCTTCTAAGTCAGCGTCAAATTCAGTCACACCGGCTTTGAATGCTGGTAATTGACCATCTTCATATTTATTGATCATCGCAATGGTCCGGTTCAGCAAGTTTCCCAAGTCATTAGCCAAGTCATAGTTAACCCGCGCCACAAAGTCCTCTGGTGTGAATAAACCATCGTTACCATAAGGCATGGCTTTAACTAAATAATAACGAAGCGCATCCAAGCCGTAATGTTCAACCAATGTTTCAGGATAAATCACGTTACCCTTAGACTTGGACATTTTGCCGTCCTTCATCAATAACCAACCATGACCAAAGACCTTCTTAGGTAATGGTAACCCGAGTGCATGCAAAATAATTGGCCAGTAAATCGTATGGAAGCGCACGATTTCTTTACCAACCATTTGAACATCGGCAGGCCAGAACTTGTTAAACAAGTCTTCGGAGTCGCCGGTTGCGTAACCCAGTGCCGTAATATAGTTTGTCAGGGCATCAATCCACACGTAAACGACGTGCTTAGGATCACTCTTGACAGGGACACCCCAAGTAAAGCTCGTCCGAGAAACGGCCAAGTCTTCCAGACCTGGTTTAATAAAATTATTGATCATTTCGGTCATCCGATTAGCTGGTTCAATAAAGTCAGGATGACTTTGATAATAATCTAACAACCAATCTGCGTACTTACTCATCTTAAAGAAGTAGGACTGTTCTTTAACAAGTTCGACTTCATGACCACTGGGCGCCTTACCACCAATAACCTTGCCGTTATCATCACGGAAAACTTCAGCCAGCTGCGTTTCAGTGAAGTATTCTTCGTCATCAACGGAGTACCAGCCTTCGTACTCACCTAAGTAGATGTCACCATTTTTAAGTAACCGATCGAAAATTTCTTGGACCGCGCGTTCATGATAATCATCGGTGGTCCGAATAAACTTGTCATTAGAGATTTCTAGCAATTGCCATAAATCCTTGATTTGTTTTGCCATCCCATCAACGTATGACTTCGGATCAGTGTTCAATTTTTCTGCTTTTTCTTCAATTTTGAGGCCGTGTTCATCCGTCCCGGTTAAGAAGTAAACATCGTAACCCATCGCACGTTTGTAACGTGCTAAAGTATCGCACGCAATTGTCGTGTATGAATTACCGATGTGCAACTTCCCCGAAGGATAGTAGATCGGCGTCGTAATATAATAAGTTGGTTTTGTTTCTGCCATGACGTAAATTCCCTTCAAACTGGTTTATGATTAACTCGTTAAGCATGTCTTTGATTAAAATCCATGAACAAATCACACGCGTCCAAACAACACGTCTTGGTCTAAAATAACATGTTGCTGGGCCAATGTGTAGAATCTCTTATATTGTATCATATTTCCTGTGTTTATTAAGAAACACTAACAAAAGAGTTCTCCACACGCAAAGATCGTGGCAGACTAGTCAACTACCATGCTTCAAATGGCCCAACCAACCACCACAAAATAACCGATTAAAATCACGAGTTGATTTTAACCGGTCATTTATTGGTAATCTATTATTATTCAACAACCCACGAATATCGGGCCAGCGCTTCACGAACGACTTCCGCGATCCGGCTATCGTCCGGCCGACACCACTTATAATCATAAACTTCCGAGTCGACTTTGAGCGCGCCACTCCCCGCAACTAAAAAACAATTTAACTCGACTATTTTTCCCGGTTGATTATAGGCCGTACCACGGTGGGTGAAGGCCCACTTAAACCGATCTGGCGACACAACTAATGACAACTCTTCTTTTAATTCTCGCTGCAGAGTCTGTGTTAGCGTCTCTCCCACACCGACCTTGCCACCAGGAAAATAATAAGCTGTGTTTTTTGATTCCCGTGTTAATAAGACTTTTCCATCAGCGCAGAAAACCCCATTTGCGCAAATAATATCCGGTTGCATACCCAATCCGCCCCAATCTATATTGTTATGACCTAACATTCGATTCTCAACAACACTTCAACCTGCCATAACTATCTGCAACTCACATAATGGCAGGCAACTACTTAGTTGCTTGAACTGAAGTCAGTGTATCTTAATCACGCACTTTTCTCAATCACCCTAATTCACCTAAGAATCATGAATTAAGGTACTTATAACTGCCTAGTTTTAAGGCAGTCCCAAGCCATCGTATCCACGACCAACGAGATAATTATTACCAAAACTAAACAGGAATTTACATAAACTACTTCTTGACTTTACACTAACTTTACTTCCAAATGATGTATCCCAACCGTTCGCTTTCAAATCAGATGGCTAAGGCCATATTGATTAACTAAGGTGTAAGTGCAAAAAAATGTAGCGGCAGCTCACATTATTGAATGTCCGAACTACCGCTACATTTTTAGTTGTCATGATTCATCAATTAAAGAATATTCAACCGTACTACCAAATTTCAACGGTTCACGGTCATAGTGACTGTATTGATCCAACATAGTAATTCAACTGATAACTCGTTCAATTAAGCAAAGTATCACATCAATCACTCATAAATCATTTTAAAACAAGTCCAGTTGATGCGGTCCTAAATCACCAAACGAAACGCCTAGCAACTCTTTGAGTGCCATCGCGTTATCGGCCGCGTCACCACCAGAATTATTATTAAAGATGACGCAAACCTCGTCCGCCTGCTGTTGTAACTGTTCCACCGTTTGCTTGAATTCAGCTAGTTCTTGATCACTATACCGATATAAAGTCCGTTGGCTACGCCAGTTAGCGCCCTTGGCTGACCAGCCCTGCTGGTTACGACCATGTAAGCGTAAGAGTGCCAATTTCGAATTCGTTACGACCGGCTCGAAACTAACGCCATCATTTAAAGCGTGCGGCTCATCGACAATCACATGGGTAATCCCCAGATCCTTCAGAAAACTAAAGACCGCATCTTTGACACTCTCCTCGTACCAACTCTGGTTACGAAATTCGACTGCGATTGGAACACCGGGTAACCACTCGACCATCCGTTGTAGGTAATGGAAGTTGCGGTTCGACCGTTCAAAAAACGGCGGAAATTGGAAGAGCACCGCTTTTAATTGCTGGTGCTGCGTTAACGGTTTGAGCATCGCACGGTATTCCCGATAAGCTGTCTTTAGCGCATCCATCGAAACCCCTTCGTCATAAGTGTCATGCAGCGTCATCACCTGATTTGCTTTCAAAATAAACTGAAACTTATCAGGGACGGCCTTTTGCCACTTCGCGACCGTCGTCACTTTCGGAATACCATAGAATGGCGTGTCCACTTCGACGACTGGTAGGACTCCCGAATATTCAGTTAAGGTCAGCTTTTCAGTACCACCCAGTAAACTAGGGTGTTCCGTCCAAGTTGTTAAGCCAATTGTTATCATCAGACCTGCACCCCCTCGAAGAAGTCGACCGCATCTTGTTGCACCATCGTAAATGCAAATGGCAACTGGAGCGGTTCCGCATTGATTGCAAGCACTTGAGCCTTCGGATTACGATAGTCAATTAGGCCGGCGAACGGGTACACCCGAAACGAGGTCCCACAAATAACGACTAGGTCAGCCTGCTGTAAATATTGAACTGCCCGTTCGATATTGGCACTCGCAATCCCCTCGTCGTACAACACCACGTTAGGCCGTAAGTAGCCATGGTCTGTCTGATGGTAAGGAGACTTCAAATACTCATGCCAATCGACATGCTGACCACACTTGGTGCAGTAGACCTGATAGAGATTACCGTGAAATTCAACGAGCTGAGCCGTTTTAGCCACCCCATATAAATTATCAATATTTTGTGTAATCACACTGGCCCGCCCTTGCTGAGTCAGTGCCGCCATCTTTTGATGAATCACATTCGGTTGGGCGTCTGGATAATATAAATTTGATTGTAAATATTGATAAAATTCCAGCGGATGCTCCGCCAAAAACGCGTGGCTTAAATAATACTCCGCGTTATGGTGTTCGGTATACAGTCCATTTTTAGACCGGTAATCAGGAATTCCCGAGGGCGTCGAAACGCCGGCCCCCGTCATAAAAACGATATGCTGAGCTTGTTGTAAAGTTGTTTGTGCTGCTGTAATGTCACTCATTCTGACATCTCCCTGCTTAGCTTACCGTAACGTATAGGGTAGATTCATTTCTTGGAATAATTCTTTGACCGTCTTATCGTACACCTCTTTGAAAAAGGCATCGCTCTTCTTTTGCGCCGGTGCTGGTAGGACAAACGCATTCTGACGGTCACTCTTATATAACCCAATGTACGCTCGGGTATGTTTATTTTTATCTAATAGATCTGAATGGTAAACGTCAAATAACTGCCGGACTTCCAGCCGCTCTTGCCGTTCACTGAGCACACTCTGAACGGTCACAAATTCCGTTCCGTGTAGGACTGGTAAATGCCAAGCCGTCATCTGATCATCAAAAGCCTTAAACAGCTTTACTACGGCACGCCGCATCGCAAACGGGGTGTCAACTGGCTTCTGACTGATTACGGCGTATAGCTTCTGTGCAGCCGGCCAAGCTTGTGGATAGGCCGTTGTCACCTTTTGCAAATCATCAGCTGGTAATTCACCATTAAAGAAAACGAGTAGGTCAGTCAATGTTAATAACCGTAACGTCATCATCGCATCCGCCTTGCCCGCAGGTTCCGGTTCGATTGTGGCCGCCACACCTTGCATGTATAGCGTTTCAATTTGCTCATCGATTAAGTTATGTTCACGTTGTTTGCGTACGACCAAGACGTGGCTCACCATGTCATAAAGTTCCATAGCGATTGCCATCAATTGTTCGTCCAGTTGTTGATCACGCGTGGTTAAATTAAAGGTAATCTGTGGAAAGCCTTGTAATAACAATAATAGATGTAATAATTCATGTGACGCTGTGTAATTAGGAGCCGTAATATCGCTAACCCGAACGGTCAGGTCACCATCATCTAACACTTGTTGTGCTTGATCATGGCGGACGTAACCCGCTTTTGTGTCACCAAAACGAACACTAATATTGCCCGGATATAACGAATTGGCGGTACTTAATAAATCTGTAACAGTTTGGTTCAATTTAATTTCAGTCATCAGTCTCTTCCTTTGTTTGCCGCAATTCCGCAATGAGTTGTTGCGTGGTTGCGAGGTCTTGTTGAGATGCTAATTCAAGTCGTTGTAAGATAACGGGGAGTTCCTCAGGAGTCGCTCCCGCTGCCATCGCGAGCGATTTCAACTGTAGGTGCATATGGCCCTGCTGGATACCAGTCGTGACCAAGGCGCGTAAAGCGGCTAGATTTTGGGCTAACCCGATGGCAACCATAATTCTTTCCAAATCACCCGCTGTTTGAATACCTAATATTCGTTGATTCAACTGGGCTAACTCGTTAATTTTGATTGAACCGCCCACAATGCCAACCGGTAGTGGCAATTCCAGTTCACCGTGCAGCATCCGACCATCACTGGTCCAGGTACTCATGCCACGATATTGACCGTCCTTAACAGCATAGGCGTGTGCCCCACTCTCCAAAGCGCGCCAGTCGTTGCCACTAGCAATAGCGACAGCATCAATACCGTTCATGATACCTTTATTATGAGTCGTGGCCCGGTACGGATCAAGCTGAGCGACCGTGCTGGCCGACGCAATCTTCTGGGCAACTAGTTTGCCGGCATACCGCCCAGCCTGTAATAATCCGACCGGAATGTCACAAATGGCCTTGACTAAGCTCGCCGTTGCATAATTCGATAGAATACTCATTAAAGCGTCCTGCTTCGTCATCACACCGATGGACTTTGCCACGGCTTCCAACATACTATTGAGCATATTGGCCCCCATAGCAGCCTGCACATCAACGAATAGGTCAATTGATAAATAGCCTTGTCCGAGAACACGCGTACGTAGGCGCCGAGCGCCACCACCTCGTTTTTTTAAACTGGGATGGGCCGCATCAGCTACTTTTAATAATGCTGCAGCGTGGGCTTCAATCACGGCAGCGGTTGCAGCCGGATCAGACAACTGCTCCAGAACGATTTGACCAATCATTTCACGTTGATTAAGGACGGTCGTGAAGCCCCCTGCACGCTTGACAATTTTAGCGCCATTACTTGCTGCCGCAATAACAGAAGGTTCCTCAGTAACCATTGGAACAATGTGATCCACGCCATCGACGACTAAGTTGACAGCCAACCCCATCGGTAATGGGTAATCCGTCAAATAATTCTCAATAATTTCATGATGTTGTGGTAAATAATATTGTTTAAATAACGCCTGTTCAGCTGGCGTTAAATGGGCCTGTTGCGCTACGATGGCAGTACGTTCCGCCCAATTTTTTTGATAAAAGTGCCGAAAATCAGCTGTCATATTCTCATTCCTATTCTCTCCATTCGACTCATCTACCGAACCGACCTATTGATTGAGGTGTTCTGAAATAATTCCCTCACGAACACCACTTTCAGAAAAGATCACCCGATCACTATCCAACATCTGTAATAACGTCACTAGCGGTAACATTCCACCAACAATAATGTCCGCACGATCATATTCCATTCCTGAAATTTCCTGGCGACCTTTTTTCGACCGTGACAGTAAGTCCAAAAACGTGTGGAACACCGTCTCTGTCTTCAGACGATACCCGTGAATATCTTCAACTTTTAACTTTTGTTGCCGGCGCCGATTAATGCGGGCTAAGGTTCGGTTGGCACCACCCAATAGAATGATTGGGAAGTGCACTGCTTCTGATAACCACCAAATATCTGCCAGTCGGTTACGTAGGAACATCTGCGCCCGAAATAGACTCGCAGACGGCACTAAGTCGTCGAGACCGAATTGTTCCGATAATGTCACCGCGCCAAATGGAATGCTGATCAGTTGCTGTTTGCGGCCATTTTTGACCAAGATCAGTTCACAACTTGCGCCACCCGTGTCTAAGATTAGGCAATCATGGATGACCAATGAATTGGCAACCCCAAGATAATCGTAATAGGCCTCATCGTCACCAGATAAGACCCGTAAATCGAGCCCCACTTCTTGCTTGACTTGATTGAGAAATTCAGCCTGATTTTGTGCCATCCGAACTGCAGCTGTGGTGATGCCAATAACATCCGTATTGGGCATTTTTTCATAAAGTCGGCGAAAATTGAGTAACGCCTTGATTGTTCGCTCAATTGCGGCGGGCTGGAGTACGTGTGCCGTTCCCATTCCTTCCGACAAACGCGTATCTTCCTTAACACGCTTGATTTCTTGAGCAGTGCCGTTAGCGTGCAACCGACTGACCGCCATCCGCGCCGAATTGGACCCTAAATCCACAATCGCTAAGTTTCTCATAACACCACGCTCACTTTTCGTTTATAAAATATTAGTTAGGTTTATTCTAACATTTATGATGTAACACTGTGACTTCTAGGGCCGGATTGCACACCAAAAAATATCAAAAAGCCCAAAATGAACGACGCTAATGTTTTGACTAGGGCCGTTCATTTTGGGTTCATTAGACTAGCTAGTTGGCAGTAACGAATGCTTGTAACATGGTTTTCTTGATAAGATGACAACGTTACAATCATTGTAAATGATGTTACAAGCATCCAGATTAGCTTGGCGACAGGCGAACAATCAGTCCTCCAATGATTTGAATACAATTGTCATACCCCTTTAGATACAAAAACATCCCAACATTAGCACTCACTGCCGATATCGAGATGTTTCTATATAATAAGATTGAAGTTTATTAACGTATTACTGCCTTAATCAACCTGTCTGCTGCTGACACTAACTGTGATTGGTCACCTGCATTTTGGCTTGATAAGCCGCTAAAATTTTGCGTACATCATCCGTTGACTTGGCATCCATCATCGTGTTACGCAGGTCAGTGGCGCCTAGTTCTGGGCGCGCATAGATTTTAAAGAACCGTTTTAAGGACGGAAAACGTGGCACGTCATAACGGGTGGCAAAGTCATCGAACAAGTCGAGCTGCATGTTCAGTAAACCTAATAGTTCATGCAAATCATGCGATTGGGGATGGGACTCAAATGCAAACGGATTCGCGAACACTCCCCGACCAATCATGATACCATCTAATCCAGGATGTGCTTTGGCTAACGCCACCCCGGCCTGATAATCAGCCACGTCACCATTAATCTGGAGTAACGTTTCCGGGGCGATCGCATCACGCATTTTAATCAAGTCATCGATAACTTCAAAGTGTGCGGGTACCTTACTCATTTCCTGTTTGGTCCGCAAGTGAACGGTCAAGACTGCCACATGTTGCGATAACAACGTTGCAATCCAGTCATGATATTCAGCAACTTTACTGTAACCTAAGCGCGTCTTCGCACTAACGGCCAGTCCCGACGTCTTTGCAGCCGCAATCACGTCTTCAGCCCACTGCGGATTGCGAATCAAATCGCTGCCACCATGATTTTTGATGACCGTCCCATCCGGGCAGCCCATATTGATATCAACTGCTTCAAAGCCCCGGTCACGAAGTTCAGCTGTAGCCGAAGCAAAGTCAGCCGCTTCGTTACCCCACAGTTGAACGACCGGTTTTTGCGACTCAGCTGCCGCCACGTACAACCGACCATGCACCGGAAACTTCGTATTCGGGTTCGTAATACTCTTAGCATAGACGAATTCACTAAAAAACGTATCTGGAGCAGCGGCATGGCTAATGACTTGCCGAAAAACAGTATTACTAACGGCTTCCATCGGGGCCATCGTAAAAAATGGTCGCCCGTCTGCCTTGGCTTGGGCCGCAATTTGCGACCAGAATGGTGTTGCTGTCACGTTCTCATACTCCCTTATCACTAGTTTAACTTTTGGATTGAATGCTTTTAATTTTAGCATTGATATGCCTGCTTTGCAGGAATGACGTTTGCTGGCCGTTCGTCCGCTCCCAAGCATCGCTTAACCAACCGATAAACGCGAACTTTGCCACGATTGGTTGGCGTCGCGAACATCACGCCTAGTCACACTATTGGTGAACACTGTGACTAAGCGCTATTTTAAGCAACATGCTATACTTCATTAGCATTAACAACATCGTTAATAACTTGTAGTGTCTGATCTAATATTTGCTTATCGACAGCGCCAACCTGACGCATATCCCGACGGACGTAATCAAACGTGTGAAATTGGAGTGGATTGATATAGCCGTCGACTTTCGGTGTTTTGATTTTGATCAACAACCCCAAAGCCGTCATCCGGTTATTGGCAGTATGGGTAATGGGACAAACTAGCGCTAGCTTTGTTAATCGCGCATACTTTTGATTACTAACAACTAATGCTGGGCGATACTTTTGGATTTCGCGCCCAGCACTCGGATTAAAATTGATTAAAACGATGTCACCCTTACGTGGAATATACTGATTAGTCCCATTCACTATCGACGTCCTCCATGTCCAGGGTTATGTCAGACTGCTCTAGTTGGTCATTAAACCAATCACCCTCGAACGGATTGCGATGTTTCAATTTGAATAAAATCGAACCATCATCTAGCTGCTCTGCTTCAAACTCTGTGCCATTCGCAACATTGAACTTTTTAGGAATTGTCAATGTCGTTGAATTACCAACCACCCGTGCTTTCATTACGCATCCCTCCCGTGTATCTTGAGTATACACGAAGTTACGCTCGTTGCAACTGATTAGCTTCCATATCTTGCCTGGACACAAAAAAGGATTTCGAAATAACGAAATCCTTTTTTTCAGTTCAGCAACTTACTTATTGATTATAACTAGCAGCCATCTGATTCATCATCTTCTTAAAGCGGCGTTTACGGAACCATCCTAGGAATAGCACGCCAAGCTTATTATTGGCATTCGTCTTCTTATCCTTGCCTAAAAAGGTTTCGGCATATTCTAAGACAGTTTGGTGACCATCAGTGTCCGGTACGAATTGATAATCGACGCCGTAATGATCGTGGGGCGTTTCTAATTCATACGCATATCGAACACCGGGTTGCGCGTGGGTAATCTTCAAATTACCGGTCAGACCGTTGGACCACTGTTTGGCATACTCATAGCCTTGTAAGCTCTGCCGTGGCGCCAGCCGACCCGTTTGCTGCTGAATATCAGCCCGCGCGGAATCGATCAACTGTTGGTATAAATAATCCACAGGGGCGTTCAAAGTTAATTTAATCTGCATTCTGGTGGCTCCTTTCTATCTGACCCACTCGCCGATAAACGACGAAAAGTGCTGCGCTGACCGCTAAACCTAATCCGAGCGTCACCCATTGACCGGTCGTTCCGGCCAGGGGACTTAAGATAACGGCTAATAATCCAAGGTTCATCTCGATGAGTAAACACTGCTTTAAGCTTTTCATGACAATCTATTCTCCAATCGCTGCTGGTTTAATCTTGTTGGCAGCCTTAACGAATGGCACGTAAATCGCAAAGGCAACGGCGGCATTAAATAATTGTAAGACCACTGACCGCCAGTCCATTGTGGCAACTAAGGCGTTCATAATCGGTGGCATTGACCAAACGATATTGTTCGTAATCGGTGCGACCCACCCAGCTGATAAAGCAGCGTAGGCGATCGAAACAGTCACAACTGGTGCTAAAACGAACGGAATAAAGTAGATTGGGTCAAGTACAATTGGCATCCCGAACATCACGGGTTCGTTAATATTAAAGAATCCGGGGCCAATCGCCAACTTAGCCACTGAACGTTGGTCGTCTCGTTTACTAAACACTAAAATCGCTACTAATAATAGTAAGGTCGAGCCGGCCCCACCAATCCATGCATACAAGTCAAAACAGTTCCGCGTCCAAACGTATGGCAAGGCTTTGCCAGCTTGGTAAGCGTTAACATTAGCAAGCTGAGCCGTCAACCAGATTCCGTCCAAGATTGGTGCCAGGACATTGGAACCATGAATCCCGAAGAACCAGAAAACTTGAACTAACAGCGTCATTAAGAGGACGGCGCCGTACCCTTGACTCATATTCAATAGTGGTTCTTGAATAATCTTCGCGATCCATTCAATCACCGTGGTGTTGAATTTACTGAAGATCCAGTTAATAATCCCAACGACATAAAATGCAGCGGCGGCTGGGATAACCCCAGTGAAGGCGTTTGCAACTGCCGGTGGCACAGAATCTGGCATCTTGATTGTAATGTGTTTCTTCATCAAAGCAATGTAAACGGCACTTGCAATGGCCCCTAAAATCATGACCGTAAAGAAACCATACGAACCAAAGTACGTGTTGAAGTTGAAGTAACCCCAAGCCGTCACTTTTTTGCCAGCAACCGCCATGCCAGAGTCCGTCAAAATCTTAGTAGCGCCCTTGCTCAACGTACTCGTCAACGTGCCGGTAAAGTTTTGTGGCAAACTCATGATGAAAGTTCCAAGTGTCACGATCCCACCAGTAACTGGTTCAACTTTGTACTGGATTGCCAATTGATACCCAAATGTAAATGAGAAAATCAGACCTAAGATGGCTAACGTCCCCGTCCAAACCATCGCATTAATTCCAATCAACCACTGCATCGAATTAACAATGCCCATCCAACCGAACTTCGTTGGAATATCTCGAACTAAAGCGTTCAGAACCGTGGCGATCGACCCGGCCATCATTGCCGGCATAATTGCTATAAACGCGTCACGTAATGCGATCAACCACCGAACTGCACCAATCTTGGCCGCAACTGGCACTAAGTGTTTGTTAAGCCATTCGATAAATGAATTCATAATATACCCCTCACTCCTAATGTAGGTTTTCGCTAGTTAGTGACCCAACACAACTGTTGCGTCACCCCCGTACTAGTTTTGTAAATCAATATTTTCGGTATGGTAATAGAGTTCCAAATCTGGATAGACGAAGAACGTCCTGGAGAAGTTAAAGACCGTCCCATTAGCCAAGTAATTGATTGCTTCCAAGCACAACGTTTTGTCACCATCTGGGCAACCGATCAACTCCGCCCGTTGCGCGTCCACCCGCACTTGATGGACGTAGTTTTCCGTGGTGCTCCCCGTAATACCATATGCCTCTCGCAAGAAGGCGAAGATTGAATGCTGCACGCTCTCACTCGATAAGAACGGGACGACCGTTCGCGGAAAATAAGACTCTTCCAGGTCATACAAGATGTCATTCAAATAACGTAATCGCACCACCCGATAAACCTCGTCACCAAGCGCAATGTTCCCCTGTTGTGCTAAAGTTTCATCCGCTGTCACTTTATCAAACGTGACAACTTTTGATACTAATGGTCCACCCTCAACCATGGCGGACTGGTCAAATCCAATCGATAAGTTGAGCACTTTCTTCGTGTTCTGCGGTTGTTTGATAATAAAATTGCCGCTCCCCTGCACGCGACGTAACAACCCATGCCGGAAGACCACATCAATCGCTTTACGAATCGTATTGCGACTGGCGTTGTACTGCGCCATTAACACTTTTTCGGTTGGTAACTTAGTCGGATATTCATCCGCCATTATCGATTTAATGATTGCCTGCGCAATTGCCTGATACATGACTAAACCTCCTTTCGATAAATTAGTAGGTGCTTGTAAAACTTGTGCCCACAAATTATATTATCACAGAATACATGAAAACGCTTTATTTTTCGTAATTTTATACCAATGAATTTATATTATGACTAAAGGCAGCCACAGCAAGCGCTTTCGAATTCCTTACCACCCCTTTTCTTGCCAAAAACTTATTTTAACAAGCACTTTTTTACAATCATTCATGTAAGAAAGCAAACGAAATCAGCCTAATTTTCAATTTAGTCTGCCTTTTCTTTTTAATTCGCAACCGTGATGCGTTGGGCCATCGTTATTAATTTACCGGAAAGCCCCATATATTAAGGGTCTACAAAAAAGTGCAACTCACCGTCTTCACACATCCGACGGTCAGTTGCACTATTTTCTACCATAATTTATTTAAAATAATTAATTCCAATGGCGTCTTGCATTTCACGCCACGTTTGGTCAGCGACCACGTTCGCTTTCGCTGTACCATCCTTCAAAATTTGTAAGACTTGAGCTGGATCAGCTTCGTAAATTGCACGCCGTTCGCGGATTGGCCGCAATACACCGTCCAACACGTCCATCAAGTAGCGTTTAATCTTAACGTCACCCAAGCCACCATGTTGGTAGGCGGCCTTCAAGTCTGCGACCTTGGCCTTGTCTTCATCAAAAATATCAAGATACGTGAAGACCACGTTACCTTCGACCTTACCCGGATCTTCCATATGAATATGATCAGGATCGGTATACATGGACATGACTTTCTTCTTCAAAGTATCAGCATCGTCAGAAAGGTAAATTGCATTTCCTAGTGATTTACTCATTTTGGCATTGCCGTCAAGTCCAGGGATTCGGCCCAAGCCCTTTGGTGGGAAGTAGCCTTCAGGTTCGACCAACGTATCAGTTTGGTAAGTCTTATTGAAGCTCCGTACGATTTCACGGGTCTGTTCGAGCATTGGTTCTTGATCGTCACCAACGGGAACGGTCGTCGCCTTGAAAGCCGTAATATCAGCGGCCTGACTGACTGGATAAACAAAGAAACCGGCAGGAACACTTTCACCAAAAGCTTTTTGCTTGATTTCCGTCTTCACGGTTGGGTTACGATTCAAGCGCGCTACCGTCACTAAGTTCAAGTATTGATTCATCATGTCAGTTAATGCTGGAATTTGAGACTGGACTAAGATCGTTGACTTTTGGGGATCGATTCCCACTGCCAAGTAGTCCATCGCAACTTGTAATAAACTTTTACGAATCTTTTCGGGATCATGCGCATTATCCGTCAACGCCTGGTTATCCGCAATCATAATGTATGAATCATAGTCCCCAGAATCTTGTAATGCGACCCGGTTACGTAATGAACCGACATAGTGCCCGATATGCAGCTTACCAGTGGGGCGATCACCCGTTAAAATCACTTTTTTTGTCATTGTACTCATCCTTTCTATTGGCACTAAAAAAGCGCCTGATCAACTAATACTAGTTAATTAGGACGCATCACCGTGGTACCACCTAAATTGCAGAAAGCTTGTCTCTGCCACTCATTGACCGATAAGGGTGGGTCCCCGGTGTTCACCGAATCTCCAAAAAGCCAATTCATTAGTCCGCCCCAGCTTTCAGCACGTGCTAGGTCTCTGTTATTGGACGCCTTACTGTTCTTTTCTTCAACGATTAATTAGTTCTAGTGTACTGGTTATACCTGACCGTGTCAAAATAAATTCTGGGCATCATTCGCGTTAACTAGCCGCTACCATTTCATCATACCGACCGTCATTTCGACGTTTAAGCCCATCGAAATTCAAGCGGGCGTTCCTTCAACACCATTAAAATTCAGTTAAGTGCTCCCAGCCCCAGTCCCCAATTTACGCTTCAGTATAATTCCGGGCGCCGGTCTTCAAACACTGGAATCTGACCACGAACCTGGTCAACTTGTGTTAAATCAAGCTCGGCCGTAATCAACTGGGCATGGGCACCACCGATAGCCACAATTTGGCCGAGCGGGTCAATAACTAGTGACTGACCACCAAATTGATTATCAGGATCACTGCCAACGCGGTTAACCGCAACCACGAATGCTTGATTTTCAATCGCACGTGCTTGCAGTAATAGCCGCCATTGCATCTGCCGCACTGTCGGCCACTCAGCACTGACAAAAATCACTTGGGGGCCACGGGCTGCTTGTTTACGAAGCCATTCTGGGAAACGAATGTCATAACAAATCGCCCCCATCGCAACAGTTCCGTCGAGTTCAAAAACGTTCTCGGTCTCACCAGCGGTAATATAACGGTCTTCCGCCATTAACCCAAACCGGTGGACTTTATCGTAACGACTCAGTAACTGTCCCTGACGATCGACGACTAACATCTCATTATAGTAATGCCCATCGCGAGCGACCGCGACTGAGCCACCGACAATGTTGACGCGAAACTGCCGAGCTAACTTGCTGAGTAATTGTAACGTTCGCTGCCCATCATCATCCGCCAAGACATTCAGGCGAGTTAACGCATAACCGGTATTCCACATCTCCGGTAAGACGATCACGTCGACAGTTTGCTCAGCTGCCCGTTGAATGGCCACTTCAATCTGCTCGTAGTTGGCATCCGGATCTCCAAACTGAATATTAAGTTGTGCTAGTGCGACACGCATTCGTTCCACCCACTTTATTAGAATGATTAAAACCATATTAGAATAAATAGTCATAGGTTGCAAGTTTCAGCCTTGCCATCGTAAGGCTGCCGAACTTGCCCACCGTTGGCTAGCACGCCTTAGTGCCACTCATAATCACATTTCACAACAATTACTGATAAATCAGTGAATTTGCAGGCGCTTTGATTGACATCATCCCTAAACCCGCCTAAAATTGTTCAAGCGATTTAGACGATTATCAGACGGGAGGCCCTCTACGTGGCAACATCAGATCAAGAGCAACAACGCGAACAACAACGGGTTGATCGAGTCATCGAGCAAGTTAAAGAACGGGCACAACAGACCGACGACTTGCTGGCAAAGGCTCATCACGAAACCGATGTCATTCAGAAAAACTATGGTGATAATAATTCCGTCAACACGTTTGAAGTCGATGACCGGATTGAAACGAACGCGGAACTGCAACAACAAAAGCAAATGGTTGAACGCGCCGTGGAATCCGAAGCCATCTTGAAACGGCAAGTCGGTGTCTTGAAAGATCTCAGTAACTCACCCTATTTTGGGCGCATTGATATTCAAGATAGTCCCGACGAGGAAGCCGAACGTTTATACATTGGCACCGCCTCATTTGTCGACGCTGAACAGAATTTCTTAGTTTACGACTGGCGCGCCCCGATTTCCTCAGTCTACTACAATGGTACTCTGGGTCAGGTCCAGTACCAAACACCGGCCGGGCAGCAGACGACCGAGCTGATCAAGAAACGCCAATTCCAGATTAATCATGGTCAGATCAAGAATATGTTCGACACGAATGAAACGGTCGGTGACGAAATCTTGCAGGCCGTCCTTGGAGAACAAAATGATGCCTACATGCAAAATATTGTAGCAACCATTCAAAAAGAACAGAACGATATTATTCGTGACACCACTAGTGACTTACTAGTTGTCCAAGGGGTTGCCGGCTCTGGAAAGACGTCCGCCATTTTACAACGGATCGCTTTTCTGCTCTACCACTCACGGGCTTCCCTAGAAGCGGACCAAATGGTATTATTCTCGCCCAACCGCTTATTCAGTCACTACATCTCCGAAGTCTTACCTAGTTTAGGGGAGCGCAATATGCGTCAAGTCACGCTTGCCGAATTTCTCAGTGCACGTTTTCAAGGCCTAACCGTTGAAAGCCTCTTTGAGCGCTACGAAAGTGACCGCCAGCGTGAACAACTGACACCGGCAATTCGCGATTTTCAAGAAAGCGCCGACTTTATGCGCCAAGTCGATCAATATTGCCATCAGCTACCAGCCGACCAATTACGCTTCACCAACATCGTCTTTAATGGCGAAATCTTCTTCGCTAAAGAGGTCATTACAAAGATTGCGACGGCCTTACCAGCAGCGATGCAACCAGCTGACCGTTTCCTAGCAATCAAGAACACTTTAATTAAACGCTTAAAGCATCGCATTGACGATGAAGCCCAAGCTGACTGGGTCAATGATATCATTGACCAATTGAGCGACGAAGCTTACCACGACTTATTAGGTTCCAAGCGCCGCGGTGATTTTCAATCACTCGACGATGAAGTCTTCTATATTGGTAAGCAAATCGTGACCAAACGACTGCGGCAAGTCTACGATGCGATCTATAATGGTTACTTCTTAGACACCTATGAACAATATAACGATTTCTTAGCGCAAGTTGATCGGCCCACCACCGTGACGCCTGACCAATGGCAACAACGAATTGCCGCTTACCAGGCCGCCGTTGAGTACCATCGGATTGCTCTGGTTGACTGCGCGCCACTATTGTTATTACGCGATGTCCTAACTGGCAGTGGTCAGAACCGGCGGATGCAATATATCTTTGTCGATGAGATGCAAGACTATTCGCTAGCACAACTGTTATATATCAAGCACGCGTTCCCACTAGCTAAGTTCACACTGTTAGGTGACAGTGAACAAGCATTATTCAAGGGGATTGAGTTACCACAGCAATTACTGGAACGCCTCAAGGATGCTTTCAATGTCCGACGGGCGAACTTGATTACGTTGAATAAGAGCTACCGTTCGACCGAACAGATTACGAACTTTGCTAAAGCGCTATTACCCGACGGCGACCAGATTCAAGCGTTCACACGTAAAGGCGATTTACCTAAGGTCATGATTCGCTATGGCGAAGACGCCGCTCTCAGCAGTCTGCGTAGCGAAGTTGAACATCAGCTCAAGGCAACTAACACCGTTGCCGTACTAACTAAAGATTTAGCAGAAAGCAAGCAGGTCTACCAATACCTGAAGCGCTATACAGTAACAACGTTGATGGCCGATAGCGACCGTACCATGCCACAAGGCGTGATTGTTATGCCAATCTACCTTGCAAAGGGGTTAGAATTTGACGCGGTGGTCGCATACGATGTCTCCGCTACCAATTATCCCGATGCGGATTCAGTTGGCATCTTATACACGATTGCGTCACGAGCGATGCACCACTTGACATTGCTCAGCATCGGTGATGTCTCCCCACTAATTGCCCAATTGGACCCGACATTATTTACGATTGAACATCAGGTACGAGTATAACTGTAATAAAAAAACGACTGGAAGTAGCCCAGCGGTATTACGCTAGCTACTTCCAGTCGTTTTTCGTTATCACGAAACTAATGCTTGACCATTTTTCTCACGACCAGTTAACCCAGTAGTGAAAGTGCAATTAGCCAACTCAATGATTATCAACAGGTGGATAATACAAACGCCACTGCTTTATCCACCTGTTGATAACCTTAAAATTTAAGATCTGCTGCTTATCAGTTTAGGTTATATTTGCAAAAACCGTAGTACGCTACCAAGCAACTACGGTCTACGTCCTTATTTAACTGACTTGATACTTTTTTATCTGTGCATATTCAGCACCATGTATCTGTTTCAAATTACGAATTTCAATATCATTTTGAAGTTCCAAGAAATAACGATCCGACACTCCAAAGAATCGTCCTAGCCGCAGCGATGTATCAACCGTCACCTGTCGACGATCATGTAGTAAGTCTTGAATCCGTGACGTGGGTACCCCAATCTGTTGAGCCAAAAAATATGCAGAGATATGCAAGGGAGCCATAAACTCTTCTTCAAGAATTTCACTAATTTTAGGTGTTGGGATTTCATTCATTTTTTGGTCTCCTAACCATGATGATAATCGACTATTTCAACATCATAAAACTAAACTCATTACCATTTCGAATTGCAAAACATATCCGATACTGATTATTAATCCTGATGCTATATTGCCCTTGGCGATCATGACTTAATTTTTCCAAGTGATTGGCAGGCGGTAGGCTCAAATCATTAATTGTTTCCGCATGATCAATCATTAGTAATTTTCGCAATGCTAATCGCTGAATGGTTGGTGGCAATTGTTTAGAGAATTTTTGTTGGTAAACCTTGTGAGTTTCCTTATCTGCAAAATTCTTAATCGATTATACCCGTATCACGTGTATATCTCAATCCATCCGACTCTTGCTCCTATTATTAGCTGACCACACCCAAATATCCAATTCATCTGAGTACCCGACTAGTACGACCCCTATTTTAGCTAGGAACCAACCAGAGTATCCCCAGATTTGCTAACATATGTGTCACGCTATTCACACGAATATCATGCTTAGATAATAGGTAGATGGTCCCCAGCACCATGCCGAACAGCGTGTAATATGCTAATGGCACCAAGCTATTTCCGCTATGCAGATAACCGAAAAGAAGCCCATTGATAACAATGGTAGCTGCTTGGTACTCCCGGTCAAGATATTGGTCTGACAAGACGTAACTAAAGAAAAAGCCCCTGAAACTCAGCTCCTCAGCGATTGGTCCAAAAATGACGGCATCGAGTGTCATCGCTACCGGATTTTTCCGCAACAGTAAATCCAATGAACGTTCATTACCCGATTCAGTGATGTGCCATACCGCCGTCAGCTTAGCATAGCCAAAAGCAAGCGCCACGATAATGACTGCGCCGATCATCATGAATAGCAAGGCCCGTTTATTTAGCCGCGTTCGCCACGGTCGAAAATCAAATTGCCGTAATTCCGCGGTCGTCTTATAGATGTTGTACAAGAAAACGATAATCACGGCATATAAACTGAAGCTAACTAACAGTGTAAACCAATTGGCCGTAATCAAATAAATATACACGGGTAAGGAACTGATATTGACAATAATGACACTCAACACACTCACAATTAGTAAATTACCAATAAACCGTAAATTCTTCTGTAACATTTCATCCACTCCATCCAAACAACCGTAACTAGAATGTTCACTAACGGGCTTTTAAATCAACCCACTCAAGTTACTTGCCAAGTCCATCTGGCCTCATGCCATTAGCATGAGGCCCAGATTAGCTGTGACGTGCACGACACTGTTAACTCGAATATCCCGGCCAGATAATATGTAGGTTGCCGCGAGTACGAGACCCATAACCGTATAGTATGACAACTGCACCCAACTAAAACCGCCACGCAGTAGACCAAACAACACGCCGTTAACAATAACGGTAACTAGTTGGTAGCGTGGCTGATCAAAACGTTCCGCCAGCGCATAACTGAAGAAATTGCCGCGAATAATTAATTCCTCGCAAATCGGTGCAAAAACACCCAGGGCCAACGCCATCAATATCGGTGAGCGCTGAGACAATGTTTGCAAGTCAGCAACATTCTCCGCGATTGGATAGACAGCATCACTAACAAATTTAACTTGCACCGCTGCCAAAATCAGCATGACCACCATTGCCAGTACCGTAATCACTAATTGACGCGCGCTCGGCTTAGCAACTATTTTCGTAATCTTAAAATGATTATTAGTAACTGATTCCAGATAAATTCGATAGAATAAATAAATTGCAAACAGGTAGACGACCAAGAAGATCGCCACCGTTATCCAGTTATACTTGAGTGTTAAAATATCGATGGGCGCCGTACTAAGCCCCATCACGATTGCTGCCAATAAACTGGCAAGTAGTAATCTACCAATAAATTTGACGTTTTGATGTACCATGCTCCTTCACATCCATTTCCTGATAATTATCCCCAATGGTAACTAATCCACAACTTGCGGTTTGACCGGATATCACTAACTGAAACTTATCCCCACATCATGTTAATAAGTGTGACCAGCCAGTTCACCAGTATATGACATCCCATTGCGGTACTCAGTTGTTTTGTTTTGAGTACTAACCATGAAAAACCGCATCCTGTAATGAAGATGCCCACCGTACTGGCTAACTGATAACCATGGCCGAGTGCGAATACTGCGTTTGTCAGCATAATCGCGCCCAATACTGGCAAGTATCGTCGCAGCGTATTTTGAACAATTCCACGGAAAAGTAATTCTTCGAGTACGGGGCTAACGATGTTTGTGCACACTAATGTTAATAACCCCAATGGACTGTGGATCAGTGCCATGATTTCATCATTTTGTGTTTCGGTTGGACTGACTAGCAGACCACTTATCCCCATTTGAATCACCACGACCACCACTGCCACTAAAGCAGTCAGCCCCATCATTGACCAAGAAAAATACCCTAACAGGACTGGCATCTCAAAATAATGGTGATAGCAACGTACTAGTACGACCGCAACACCAACGGTTAAAACGACTAATGCTCCCCAATGATAACCGACGTTGATTTGTTGCGGGCGTTCACCCCACCAATTCCAATAGCCATCCGCTAACACCGGTAATTGAATGAATATAAATAGCCCTAAACCCGCTAACACATAACCAAATACCCTGATCAATCGAGCAACCATACCAAGCCTCCCAAGTTATCCCCTGTGGATAAACCAATTCTTATGTTTTAATTTTTTATCCACAACATTAACTCATAGCCGCCAACGCGAAAACTGCCAAATTAGTCCCCATGTGCACCAGAATATTCATTCTAATATCGCGCTTAGCCAACAAATAAGTTGTCCCCAAGATGCCCCCCATTAACGTATAATAAATCCACGGCTCCCAATTTGCATCAACATGGACACTTGCAAATATTAAGCTATTAATAACAACCGCGATCATCTGATAATTACGGTGATTATACTGATTCGTTAACGCGTAGCTGAAAAAGATACCGCGAAAAATCAATTCCTCACAGATGGGGGAAAATATCACGACCGAAACAATCATGGGAAGCGGTGCTTCACCGAGCATCCATGCCAACGACCTGGAATTGCTGGTCTCGGGAATATTTAGCATCGCGCTCAATTTAAGATCAACAATAATGAGCACGACCATTGTCAGCATCGCAATAATCACAGTTCCTAATTGTGCAATGTTCACCCGGGACTTCAACGTCGCGACTTGGTAATGCCTAACTCGTGCTGTATGCCAATAAAGCCAATATAGCCCCCAAGCTTCCAAGGCATAGATTACAAAACCAATCGTGATCATGAACCAATTATTCTTAATTAGGAAAAGATACGCCGGTGCCATACTAAAGCTCACCAATGCTAAGCTGATTAGACTGGCAATGACTAGGTTAATGATGAATTGTTTATTTGAGTGTGCCATTACTTACCTCTTTCGTATTGGATGTAAGCTGATTCCTGAGACAACTTTTAAGAGAGCGTATAATGAATAAATCGTCTCTCAAAAGGAAGGAATTTTTACATGCCAACTCATTACGACAAAGAATTCAAACAAAACATTATCA
>NZ_JBMNVY010000027.1:0-30381 GCF_049745435.1 Lactiplantibacillus sp. YT640 | reverse complement strand
TGATAAGCTCGCTCATGTTTATCTGGCTACGGTCTACATTGCCTCAATTTGCATCTTACTTAAGTAGTTTTAAGACGGACCCTAGATGAAATAATTCAACAAAAAAATTGCGCTTCAGATGTTGATTCTGAAGTGCAATTTTTTGTCTAAGTTAGGCATAAACATACTAGCATGTTTGTATTTAAACGGAGTGGCTTGCAGGGTGAATTATAACTTTAGTATCGACATGCGCGCTGGCTTCCGCAATCGTACACCGTCAGCTAATCTGGCAGCTTATTTGTGGGCATCTTTCTTTGCTTGTTCCACTAAAATATTATCGACCACGTCTTGTAAGCTAGTCTTAGCTAACCGTGCTTCGGCCGCCGTTTGCGCGTCTTGATAGTATTGTTTCAGAACGGTTTGAATATTGCCACCAACAATACAATCCGGATTGGTCTTAGGATCGACGGCGAGTAGCGGCTTATCGCCCTCAATTGCGTAGAAGACGCTGAGCAGTGAAATTTGACTTAAAGGTTTGGCGAGTGCCGGTTGAGCAGTACCGGGCGTTGTTGTGATTAGTCCGGCTTGTCGAAGCTTGCTCATCAATCGGCGAACAACGACTGGACTAGTTTCAATGCTGCGGGCAATGGCGTCACTTGTTAATTTAGTATCTGCGTAAATTTTAATGTAGGCTAGTAAATGGATCGAGTCGCTAAAGCGGGTTGAAACACGCATATAATCACTTCCTGTAACTTAATTGGTTACTATGATTATAAATAAATCCACTTATAAAAGCAATTAACGAGTTTAGTTAAGCTGATGATGTAACTTTTATAAAGATGGTTGTTTTGGGGGACCAAATCAGTTATGATGTAAATGCCAAAATTGAGCAGTTACTGCAAAAAAGGAGCTTATCATCATGAGTGAAATTGAAACCATCCAGGCCTATTATGCGGCTTCATTGGGAAAGGATGGTCGTATTACCCGGACCCAACGGCAAATTTTAGCCGCCGCGCTCGACTTATTTGCAGAAAAAGGTTACGAAGAAGTTGGCACTCGGGAGATTGCAGAGCGGGCCGGTGTCGCTGAAGGAACTTTATTTCATAATTTTGTTAATAAGAACGGTATTCTGGACGCCATTATGCAGCCGATTGTGCAGAATATTTTGCCAACGATGTTGAACACTTTGGACCAGGCAGTTTTAGATAGTCCTAACCAGACTTTGCAAGCATTTGTTGTCGCCCTTGTGCGCGATCGGGTCGCATTTGTCACACGTAACCGAGCCTCCTTAGCCGTCATTTTGTCCCAATTTTTCAATAATGCTCAGGATCGAGCGGCCGTCTTAGGGATGGTCTTACCTAGCATTTTGGCGCAGGCGAATGAAGCGATGGATCGCTTGAAAGCCGCTCGAGAATTAGTTGATTGGCCGAATCGCATGATTTTACAATTGGTGTTTTCAACCATTGGGGGATATTTAGTCGAACAGGTTCTCTACCCACAACTGGATGATTTGAGTGATGAGCAATTGATTCACTATCTCAGTGATTTTTTAGTTAATGGTTTGAGCCCACGGAGAATCCCCTTACAAGATGATAATACCGCGTCATAACAAGCTTTAGGGATGCCAAAGTAATAATTAATAATAGTTGACTAATAGGTTAATGGTGCTATACTACCAATTGGAATTAAAGTGAGTGCTCAATTAAGGGGACGCACTGTTGAGGATCACGTAGTAGTCCACAACCTGAATTCTAAACCAATAGAAGAGAGGGTTTCATAATGAAATCAGCAAAAACGAAGGATCACGCTAAGATGAAAGCTGCCGAAGAAAAGGCGATTCATTCAACGGGTGCCGATAGTAAGAGCTTGGACGAAGTCAATGGGAGTGTCCGGGTACCTAAGGATGCCAGCTTCTGGCGAACTTTAATTGCCTACACTGGACCGGGTGCACTAGTTGCAGTTGGGTACATGGATCCTGGGAACTGGATCACATCAATCGCAGGTGGATCACAGTACAAATATGCATTACTTTCTGTGATCCTGTTATCAAGTTTAATTGCCATGTTGCTACAAGCCATGGCCGCTCGTCTGGGAATTGTGACGGGTAAAGATTTAGCACAATTGACGCGGGAACGAACGTCAAAAGGAATGGGGATTTTTCTCTGGATTATTACTGAACTAGCGATTATGGCGACCGATGTTGCTGAAATCATTGGTTCTGGGATTGCTTTGAAGTTATTATTCGGATTTCCATTAATTGTCGGTATTTTGATTACCACTGCCGATGTCTTGATTCTGTTATTATTAATGAAACTTGGTTTCCGGAAAATCGAAGCAATTGTGGCAACGCTGGTTGCCGTGATTCTCTTCGTCTTCCTGTATGAAGTTATTATTTCACAACCTAATATTCCAGAAATGTTAAAAGGGTATGTCCCAACTAGTCGGATTGTCAGCAACCGTTCTATGCTATTTCTAGCACTCGGAATTGTTGGGGCAACCGTTATGCCGCATAACTTGTACTTGGGATCATCAATCTCACAAACACGTCAAGTTGACCGGAGTGACGAAAAAGAAGTTGCCAAGGCTGTTAAGTTCACGACAATCGACTCCAATATTCAATTGTCAGTCGCGTTCGTTGTTAATAGTTTGCTATTAATTCTTGGCGCCGCACTGTTCTTTGGAACTAAGGGGGATCTTGGCCGGTTCGTTGACTTGTACAATGCACTTGGCGATAGTAAGGTCGTTGGCTCGATTGCGAGTCCGTTACTCAGTATGCTCTTTGCCATTGCGCTGTTGTCCTCTGGTCAAAGTTCTACGATTACGGGGACGTTATCTGGTCAGATTATCATGGAAGGGTTTATCCGTTTGAAGATGCCACTCTGGGCACAACGGTTACTAACTCGGTTAATCTCGGTTACACCAGTGTTGGCTTTTGCGATTTATTATCATGGCAATGAAGCGAAAATTGAAGATCTGCTGACGATGTCGCAAGTCTTCCTGAGTATCGCGTTACCATTTGCCATGATTCCGCTAGTCATGTTCACGAGTAATCGGGCGCTGATGGGGAACTTCACCAACCGTGTCTGGGTTAAGTGGACGGCTTGGATCGTGACGGTGATTCTAATCATCTTAAACATTTACCTTATTTTACAGACTATCGGTCTGGTTAAATAATCAAACATTAAAATGAGCTTTCCAGGGATTGCAAAGAATTCCTGGAAAGCTCATTTTGTGTTTTGGAAACAGCTGCAATGCAAGATACCGATTCAAAGCGCCAAGTGCTAATACGTACCAGTAATTGGCGATTAACCGACTTTGGATGGCCAGTCTTGCTTAGTTGGTATGATGGTAAACGGGGTCGCAGTGATGAGGTCCGTGAGGCAGGGGAGCAATCCGGTCTCAAGGTTATATAAATCGTGAACGTGTGCGCTAGTTTGACCGTGCTCAGCCATCTTAAGTAGTTGAGGCTGGGTGAACTGGAGTTGACTGGCTGGTAGAATCAGGTCCGGTTGGCTGCGGCGTGTCAACGGTTGAGCGTGGTCGTGAACCAGGTAAGCAAAATTAGGCGCCGTATTGAGAATTAGCGTTAAAACGCTGATTTCATGGGGATCTAATTTGGTTGCTAACTGGTTCGTTTGACTAGGGGAATAAACCATGGCGGCGTAGATTTGAGGCGCCAGCTCGGGTAATTGGCGACTAGGCGGTGTCAGGGTGACCGTCAGTCCCAATTGCCAGCTGGCAAGCAACAATCCCGGAATCGTTACGACTTGTGCGGGGCTCAGTAGAATGGCTTGTCCGGCATGCACGTTCTGTTGTTGCAGACTAGTTTCACACAGTGCGAGGTCTTCTAAAACATCGGCCCCGGTATACCAGTTGCCATTTAGATCTTTCAGAACTGGTTCGGCATATTGACGTTGTAATTGGCGGGTAATGGCCTTAGTCAGCTGACTCATCGCGGGGCCTCCTTTAAGGGTTTAAGTGACGGGGCGGAAATTAAGGGTGGCAGTACTACTTTGCGTTAGTGAGATACTTCATCTTAGTGATACTCTGGCTACTAGCGTCAATGGTTGCTAACACTTGATTTTGGGTGGATTTAACAACAAGCTTAGTTGGCTGCGGTGTTAAATCATGTTTCGGTTGGCTAGTCGTGGCACCTGTTGCGAGTTTAGTATCACGAGTGACTTTATTGACGAGTGTGGTGGACGTTGTCTCAGGCTTAGTTGTCGTCGTATCAGCAGAGGCGGAAACGGAAGTGGCAAAGTGGGTTCCGGCGGCCATTAAAGTTAGGGTTAGTTTTTTGAATGTGTTTTTCATAATAATCGAACTCCTTTTAGTTGTTATTATCGGTGGCGGTCAGTGAATGATTATTGGGCAGCTGGCATTAACCAGTCGTTAGAGAGTAGTTGATGGAAGTGACGACCAAGTGGGACCCATAATTGCGAACGGCGGATGTTTTTTAACGTGTCCCAGAATAATGGATCTTGTAGTTGTTCATCACTAAGTTTGACTTTAACGAATTCGCCCTCTTCAGTTTTCGCAATCACCAGTGGGTAGGTCACCTTAACCAATTGAACAGCGGTGATATTTTTAATTTTTGGATCAGTATCTAATAACATATCTACATAGCTCCTTAGTTGTTGTGAGTCATTCTGTTTTTATGAGTTAATTTTTAAAGTTGGTTTGTTTAATTGAATGACTATAGTTTACCGGCATATCGCCGTGGGAACTATCGACTTTCCATAAACTTTATCTAAGAAATTCTTAGATTCAGACTTAGAATATAAAAAATACCATGAAAATTGAATCTGAGCAGGTAATACTTTGGCAGGATCAAGTACTAGTTAAATTAACAACCGTTTCAAGACTGTTAATGTCCTTAAAACGGTTGTTAAGAGTTTGTTTGTAAATGAATTAGCTTAGTGTGCAGGGCGGTTAATAATACTAATGGCAAAGCCTAATAAAGCACAAATAAGAGAAACACTAAAGGACCAGGTTAAACCATGGGCAAACCAAGCAGGATGTGCTGGCAAGTAAGTACTAACTCGATATCCAGCATCGATGCTCATTGTTGTAAATAGTGCAAGAGAACCAAGTGCGACGCCTAAAATATTGCCAATATTATTTCCCAAAGACTGTAGAGAACCCGCTACTCCTAGCTGATTTTGTGGGACGACTGACATTAGTAATGTGTTATTTGGTGCAATGAAAAATCCAGTGCCGATACCGTTGGAAATTAACAAAGAAATAATGAGGGTTAATGAAGTATGTGAATCTAGGAATAAGAAGCCAATTTGCGTAATTATAATTAGGACTAGGCCGGTTAGTAGAACAAGCTGTTGAGAGAAAAGATCACTCAACCAGCCACCAAGTGGGGCAGCAATAGCCATAATAAGTGGAAAAATCAGCATTAATATTCCAGTAGTACCAACTGACCAGTTCAAATAATCTTGGAGATAGAGTGGGAATATAAAGCTGAACAGTGCATTAATAAGTGGTATCAGCATTCCGACTAGCAATGCTAAGCTGAAGGTACGATTCTTAAAAATGGATAGTGGTAATAGCGCATTTTTTCGATGCTTTTCCAAATAAATAAAGTATAGTGTAAGTGCTAATGTGATAATGAAGCCAATGATAATTAGCGGCTGCCTGAAACCAATAGTCTGCCCTGCTTCTAATACAACAAAGAATAGTGTGATGATAATGAATAGAATCCCTGCGCCCCAACCATCAAGTTTAGTGGCTTGTTGCCGGCCATGATTTTTGGGAAGAAATAGGTGGCCTAAAATAATGGCAATGATTCCAAGTGGAATGTTAATCATAAAAATAGCATTCCAAGCAAACTGCTGTAGTAAAAAGCCACCTAAGGCAGGTCCGGCAACAAAACCAGCGGAAATAAACATTGTATTGATACCCATGGCAGTTCCCCGGGTGTGATTATCAAACAGTTCCGAAATTAAACCATAGCTGTTTGAAAGCGTTGCGGCAGCGCCAACTGCTTGCACAAAACGAGCCAATAGTAGAAACTCAAAGCCGAAGTTGACACTGGCCATTAGTGAGCCGATAGTAAAGCTATACATACCTAAAGTAAAGATTCTACCTTTACCCCAAATATCACCAAGTTTACCGAATGTTACCAGTAAGCCTGATAGAATGACCATATAACCCATCACGGTATATGTGATCTGACTAATTGGAACCGCAAGTGATTTTGACATGATAGGTAGTGCGATATTAATGATTGATGCATCGAGATTAGCCATAATTGTAAAAATACCGATGACAATCATTGCTAACCAAGAACGAGTTGTTGTTTTCATGATAAAAATTCAACCTCCTATTTTTTGAACATTTGAAAGTATAACAAGTTCGTGTTACACTAACGCAAGCAAAATTTAGGAGGATACGAGTATGTTTACAATTACGGCGACCGCTCAGAAATATGGTGTGTCGAATAATGCACTACGTTACTATGAAAGTGTTGGCCTAATTGGTCCGATTAAGCGTGATCAAAATGGTATCCGACAATTTTCGGCTAGTGATCAAGAGATGGTTAACCGAATTGTACATCTCCGGTAATTAGGCGCGTCAATTAAAGAGATTCAGCAATACAGTTTCCGTCCTGAAGAAGTAACACTAGAACATACAGTTGCACTAAAAAAATTTCTGTTACGTTTAAACGGAGATCTAGAAGCACAAGAGGCACGAATTAAAATAGAAAAACAATATTTAAAAGCAAAAATAGAGCATTTGGATGGTGATATTTTGAGTATGAAATCTCATAAAACCACGCAGATGGGTTAGTAATAATTAGTTTCTGCATATCAATTCAGAATAGTCTTGGAGGTATCTTTGTGATTGGGTGGCACAAGACCAAAAGCGAGTCCTAGATTTTTCTAGTGACTCGCTTTTTTATGAGAGTAATTATTAGAAAATAATAGTACTTGTTACTATAGTTGCCAGCTGACCGTAAAGATACTCCCGGATGGCTGGTTGTCGGTAATTTTAATGTTGGCCTGATTCAATGTGACTAACTGTTGAACGATTGCTAAGCCTAGGCCACTGCCTTCGATTGCTTGTGACCGAGATTGATCAACGCGGTAAAAACGCTGAAAGACAGCCTGTTTTTGGTCGTCTGGAATTCCCTCACCATGGTCGGCTACAGCTAGTTCGACTGCTTGATCAGTCTGGTGCAAACTCAAGGTAATCGGTTGATCATGTGGCGAGTATTTATGGGCATTATCGAGTAAGGCCACAACGATTTGTTGTAACATTTCCGCATTACCTTGAACGTGGATGTTCGGATCAATTGCGAGCGTCAATGGTTGATCAATTGATGGCTGGTAATGTTCAGCCAGTGACAACATTAATAGTGATAGGTCTTGGTCAGTTAAGACTAGCTTAGCGCGATCAGCTCGTGAAAGGTGAAGTAGGTTCTCAATCAGATGTTGCATTCTTAGTGATTCTTCATCAATAAACTGTAATGATTCTGGAATCACTTCGGGGTGGGCGTCACCCCGCCGCTTGATTAGACTGAGATTACCGCGAATCGCAGCAATCGGGGTTCGCAGTTCGTGTGAAGCATCAGAAATAAATTGACGCTCATGCTGCAATCGTTGATTTTGCGTGACCAATAGTTCATTAAAGGCCCGACCGAGGTCGTTGATCTCGCGGGGGCTAGCAGGCACGTCTAAGGTGGGCTGGTCGCTATCTGGATTGTTCGATGTGTACTTGGTTGCGTGTAACAGTTTAATGGTTGGGTCACTCAGTCGTAGTGCTAAACGATGGGCCCACCAAGTCCCCAATGCCAGGGCGGCACAAGTGACAGCCAGCATGAGCAGAATCAAAATAAGCAGACTGTTGAACAATCGCCTTAAGCTGACCCATAGTTGGTAAGTGTTATGCCCATCTTTTTCACTATAAGATAAGAAGAAACCAAATCCGCGAACGTAGACTAACGGCCCTACTAGCTTAGTCTGTTGCTTGGTGAAAAACGATTTGGACGATGGGGTAGTGATGATCGTCCGCTTCGTTTTAGTGGCGGTCGTCAAGGTTGCTTTCTTGGTGGTTACCCGGATAAATGCCGGTTGTTTCGTATTGCGTGTCGTCGTATTGTTCCATTGAATAAAACTGGGGACGTCTTTGATATTCGCCTGGTTAAGACTGCTCATCAAGTCACGGGCTTCCCTAGTCGTATTGATTGTTTGCTGAGTGCCGACCATCAGAAGGGTGATCAAGCTAACCAACAACGTAATTGTCAGCATTAGTCGGCGGATGGCCTTATTGATCAGCTGTTCATAGGTCGGAGTGGTGTTATTTTTGGGCATCAGACATCGGCTCCCTTAGTTTATACCCGACGCCGCGCACTGTTTGAATGAGTGGGGAGGCGCCGTTTGTCGTGATTTTATTACGTAAATAACCGACATAAACGTCAACGACATTTTGCTGACCGAGAAAGTCGGCGCCCCAGACTTGGTCAAGCAAGTCATCACGGGTAAAGACTTCGTCGGGATGAGCGAGGAAGAATTGCAGCAAATCATATTCACGGTGAGTTAAGGTAACTTCTTCCTGCCCGTTAGTAACGCGGTGGGCTTTGGTATCTAGCTGGATATCATCCAGTTGGTAGACTTGATTGGGTTCAACTTGATTTTCAATGCGTCGTTGGATAACCCGGATTCGGGCCAATAATTCTTCGATTTCAAATGGTTTGGTGATATAGTCGTCGGCACCATTATCTAACCCGGCGACTTTATCACCGACATAATCTCTAGCGGTCATAATAATGACTGGTACTTGATCGTGTTTGCGAATGCGGCGAAGAACTTCCATACCGTCAAGTTTTGGCAACATCCAGTCTAGCAGGATGAGGAGCAACTCGTTTTGATGCGCTTGGTAGGTTTCCATAGCTGCCAAACCGTTAGCCGCTACCAAAACGTTGAAATCCTCAAATTGTAGTTCTTTAGTCAAGTAGCCAGATAGACTGCCTTCATCCTCAACAATTAAAATCGTGTTTTTCAATGTTATGCTCCTCCCAATAACCCTGGTTTATGTCTAATTATAGCGAATAATTATGACGCTTTTCCGATATTTTGACTTATTTTTATGGATTTGTGTGAACTAAATGAAAGCGTCACCGGACTTATGCTAAAATTGGACTATGAAAATGGAAGGTAAGTGAGTGACATGGGACTTTTTCGTGACGCCATGCAGGCACTGTATCATAGTGGTCATTATGGTTACAACATCAATGTAAAGAAGTCGGCTCCCGCCGTTGATCCGAAGGAAGTACCAGCGATTGCGGCGTTAGGACGTATTAATCGAACGCCCAACTTTAAGACGTGGTCCGTTGATTCGCCATATAAAACGGCCGAATTTACGGCTAAATTAACTGACGCAGTAGCAACTTGTGATTTGGAAATGCAGGATCTTGAGATCAAACCGCAGATCGATGGTCGGTGGGGCGATCAATAAGCGGAATTTGTTCCCATAAATTCTAATGGTCATATTAATTTAATGATAGACCAATTAATCAATAGTGACGGGGTGAGTCAATGTTTTCGTACGATCAGGTCCAGCAGTTAAACCGCTTGGAAATTGAAATTTATAAGTATATTGTGGGTCATCCCGCTGAAGTAAGTACTATGACGATTCGACAATTGGCCGACCATAGTCACGTCTCAGCAACGACTATTTTGCGTTTTCTAAAGCACATGGGCTATGATGGCTACGCAGAATTTAAGTTCACATTAAAAGAACAGTTACGGCAAGATGCCACACAACCGTTAGCTCAGACAGTTGTACCGATGCGGACGTTTTTTGACCGCATGAACTTACCTGATATCACGGCTAAACTTCATCGGGTCGCAGAACTGGTTCATCAAGCTCGAATGGTCGTACTGATTGGGTCAGGGACGAGTGCTGGCCTGGCCGCGTATGGCAGCCATTTATTCGCTAACTTTGGTTTATATAGCTTGATGATTAGTGATACGAGTCAGCCCCATCCGGTTCAGCAACAGGATTTATCGGATACCGTCTTTTTCGCACTTTCAGTATCTGGAGAGTCTGAAGATATTATTGAACAAAGCGTTTATTATCGGCAGAGTGGCGCGAAGGTGGTCGCTATTACCGCTAGCAGTCATTCGACGTTAGCTGGGATTGCGGACGTGGTGTTAACTTACGATACCCCGGAAGTTCAAGCAATCAGTGGTGGTAGCACCTTGTCCCAGTTGCCCGTCGTTTATTATCTGGAACAATTAGCTATGATTATTCAGCCATTAACGTAAAGGTAATTCAAACCAATCTTTGGAACATGTTCTAAAAATGGAACAAATTCCGATGGATGGAACAACACCCATTTTAGAGTGAAAGGGTATACATTTTGAGAATGACAGGTATAATGAATTTTGTAGGAAGCGTATTCATGGGTACAAATGTCAGATGACAGGACTACTTTGTAACGGACGAACTCAATTTTATGTAAACGGTTAACTATTAATTGACCGTTAGCTTACTTAAATTATTCTGATTGTTTGAGAATGTTCGTTAAATGAATATGCACAACAAATTATTTTAGGGGGTCACGACATGAGCGAAAACAATAACAAGTCGAGCTTTGTTAATGACCGACTTGTCCCTTTCTTTGGCAAGATTGCTGGTTCTCGTCACTTAATTGCCTTACGTGATGGGATGACATTGGCAGTGCCAATGATTATTATCGGGTCGGTCTTCATGATCATTGCGCAATTCCCTATCAAGGGTTATCAGACCTTTATGGCCAATACCTTTGGTTCGAATTGGGCAACGATCGTCCAATATCCAACTAACGCCTCGTTCCATATCATGGGCTTGATTGCGGTTATTGGGATTTCTTATAACTTGGCAAAGAGTTATAAAGTCGATCCAATCTCTGCCTCAATTGTTTCGTTAGGCGCTTGGTTCTTAACGATTCCATTAAACACCGATAAGGCAGGAGCACTGTGGGTACCATTAACCCAACTTGATTCGGCGGGGTTATTCACGGCGCTACTGATTGGGTTGTTTATTACTGATTTTTACGTTTTCATGGTGCATCGCAATTGGACGATTAAGATGCCTGATAGCGTGCCACCGGCAGTTAGCAACTCGTTTGCAGCCTTAGTACCCGGTTTCGTCATCTTATTCTTGATGTGGTTACTGCGGTTGGCTGTTGAAGCATCACCAATGCAGAGTATTCCTAACGTGATTTCATTCGTCTTAGCTAAACCATTAGGCTTGTTGAGTAACACGTTACCAGGGGCCTTGGTTGCTGAATTCGTTGTATGTATTCTTTGGATTTTCGGGATTCACGGTGCCAACGTGGTTTCTGGGGTCATGCAACCAATCTGGTTAGCTGCGATGTCTCAAAATGCGGAAGCGCTTAAGGCTGGTAAGGCTTTACCAAACGTTGTGACACAACAATTCTTCGACAACTTTGTCCACATGGGTGGTTCCGGTGCGACCTTGGGACTGGCTTTCATGATTGCCTTTGTTGCCAAGAGTGCCGAATTCAAGACATTAGGTAAGCTGGTTATCGGACCCGCATTGTTCAATATCAATGAACCAATTGTCTTCGGGTTGCCAATCGTTATGAACTATCGGATTGCCGTTCCGTTTATCTTGGCACCGTTAGTTAATGTTACGACGACTTACATTGCAATGTCGACGGGCTTAGTTGCGAAGACCGTTGGGGTCATGGTTCCTTGGACCACGCCGCCAATTATCTCTGGTTACTTAGCAACGATGCACATCTCAGGTGCGGTATTACAAATTGTTAATATTGTGCTTGATGGTGCCATCTACTACTTCTTCTTCAAGGCCTTAGATCGTGATAAGGTTAAGGAAGAAAAGACCTTTGCTGCTAAAGAAGCTGCTGGCGAAACGGTCGAAGCTTAAGTTAAATCATTAATGTAGTAATTGTATAAATACCACCATTAGCGACTTGCTGAAAGTCTGTTGATGGTGGTATTTTAATGTCGATTTTTGAGAAGCGCGTGCAGATTAAAGCGAACCGAGTGACTTGGAATTGTCACCGGGTTCGCCTTTTATTAACGGGTATGAAATTGTGGGTGCAACATTCGGGGTGACCATGGTCAGTACCCTTGTACTGCAATAGCCAATAAGCGTTTTGCGGCAAAGCGCTACGGGCAATGACGTGTGCAACGGTGTAGCGAATCGTGTCGGCATTAGCGTCAGTCCATAAACGCCAAGTTGGTAACTTAGCTGCTTGAACCGGTTCCCAATCGCCCAATTCTTGTTCACTAGTAGTTAGTGCGGTGAGTAAATCAGGCCGTTCGGAACCAGTCAGTTCGATGTAGTAGCAATACGCTTGCGGATGCAGGGTGTTGGGCTGGCTCATGATGAGATTGCTCCTTTGGATGGTTTTAACGAGTTATCGTTGACTTAAATAACCTTATCATCAATCATAGTACAACCGTTTGACTAAATTGACTAGCTTTTTCGCTTACTGTTATTAAAATGTAATATTCAAACTTGCAATTAAAAATAATTGAGTGTTGCGCCTTGACCTGGAACGCGTTTCAGCACGTATATTAAGTGGTGAAAATAACGAGGGGGTGCAGCACGAATGGAAACGGGAATTTTAAAACAGATTGATTTAACAACGACAACGGAACGGTATTTCTTCGTGCAAGTACAACGACTGGCCGACTATGTCTGGATTCGCTCAGTTCAAAACTTTAAGCCTTTAGAATTAACGGTTCGGGTGAGTGATTTACAGGTGAACAAGCACCAGGCCGTTGCTGACCGGGGGAATATCAAATATGAGTTTAACGACGATACCGGGGGACTGGTGACGCAACTTGCTGGCTGGGTGCACTAAGACGGTGACAGACAAGCAGTAACTGTGATACTTTAGGCAATCAACAACCAATAATACTAATGGCAGCAATCAATTTTAACTAGGCTAGGACTAAATCAGGCGCGCCACTGAAGGCTATAATGCTTCAGTGGCACGCCTGATTATCATTAAAAGATCACTTGGTATTATCACTGTAAGTGATTTTATCTAAACCTTGGGTGTCATAATTGAGATTGGTTTTGCCGTCATACACGGTATTCTTGGCGTTTAGCTTGGTTTCCATGTTGGTAAGGGTCTCAGTACTGAGCCCCAGTTGGGTCCGAAGGCGGTCCGACGTTTGTTGCAAGGTCTTTGTACTTAAAATCTGATAGGAACTCGTATTGATCCAAGCGGGTGAGCCAATGACTTGAGTCGACTGGATGTGTTTCATATTGGCACGATCATGCGTCGCTAACCCAACAAGGTCGTTAAAGCTAAGGTCAGTTTGTAAATTACCCTTCAGTGAAGTGAGTAATTGATTGTAGCGACTATAGGTCTTAGTCTCGGCGAGTTTGGCGAGAACCGCCCGCATGACTTGTTGTTGCCGTAATTGACGGCCGTAGTCGCCCCGGGGGTCCTGATAACGCATCCGTGTATAAGATAGCGCCTGTTTACCATTGAGATGGTGTTTGCCCTTGGTTACTGTGATGTGGTCGAATGAAACGTTGAGTGGACTAGTGATCGTCACACCTCCAACGGCATCCACGATTTGTTTGAGACCGCCCATATTGATAGTTGCATAGTAATCGATAGGCACGTTGAATAGCTTGCTAACACTAGCCTTGGTCATCTTGGAGCCACCAATATTGTAAGCGGCGTTGAGTTTTTGAACATTTGTGTCCTGATCACCGACCATTTCTGCTAATGAATCGCGTGGAATGCTGGTAATGAGCGTTTTCTTGGTCTGCGGATTGATCGTAACGACCATAATGGTGTCAGAATTTCCCTTATCAATACGACCGTCTGCCCCGGTGTCAACACCTAGTAGTAAGATGCTGAGTGGCTTAGTCGTATCAATTTTAGTACTGCTGTTTCCCGTATAGATCGTCGACTGGTAGCGCGCCTGTGCCTGGCGAATAATTAAGCCAATCGCCACGAATGCGATAACGATAATGATGCCGACCGCAATTAACACTGGCCGTAATTTTGAAGATGCTGAATGCCGCATGTTCAAATCCTCCCTTAATTAAAGGCGTTAAGATGGTTCCCCGGATAACGTCTTTGTCTTGAAATCACTGTTTCTAGCATACCCGGTCAGTACGATCCCGGAAAATACTTATTTTGAGTGTACTTAATTTAAAAAATAGATACCACCTAAAAGAATTAGATTGGAAACTGAGCAAATTAGGAGCGGTCACTTACGGACAGTATTACGGCAGAAAACGGATTCTTGGCTTATACTGACAGTGAACTTAAATATATGAAGTGAGGTTTGGTAATTTGACAGTCTTTCGCGCATTTTCTAACCAAGAAGTTTTAGATTATTTAGCAACGCAAGTCACTGACGGGCAGGTCTTCACTGACGAGGAGACGCTGAAAAAATACTCTTTCAGTCCGCGGTTGACCGATGACGATAGTGGCCTTGCCTTAGCCTATGTCGAAGCACATACGACCAAGGACATTCAAGGAACGTTGAAAACGGCCCGTAAATACCACATCGCAGTGATTCCCCAAGACCAAACAACGAGCACTGTTATCGGTGCGGACGGGTTAACGGACAGTCTGATTCTTTCAACCGCCAAGATGAATCGAATCATCGAAATTAGCAAGGCTGATTCCATCGCCGTGGTTGAACCCGGCGTCGTTAACGGTGATCTGGATAAAGAAGCACGCAAGCAGGGTATGTTCTACGCGCCGGACCCTGGTTCTAAGCCCATCTCTGGAATTGGCGGTAATGTGGCGACAAACGCCGGCGGGATGAGCACGGTCAAGTATGGGGCTACTAAGGACAATGTCTTAGGCGTTAAGGTCGTTTTAGCCGATGGTCGCGAAGTTAAGTTAGGCGGTCGGACGCTAAAGCAGGCCTTTGGTTATGATTTAACGCAATTGATGATTGGTTCGGAAGGCACGTTAGGAATCATTACCGAAGTAATCGTTAAACTGTTGCCGATTCCGCTAGGGACCCCCGTGATGGGCGTCGCCTTTTTCGATAATATGACGGCCTTGGCTAAAGCAGTCACGGCGATTCGAATCTCCGGTGTTTATCCAACGATGCTAGAGGCATTGGATGGCAATACGGTTGCGGCACTCGATCGTTACGAGAAGACGCACTATGCTAAGAATAGTGCGGCGATGTTGATCTTTAAGCTTGATAATGGTGGTCAGGATAGTATGGCAGTCGTTAAGAAGATACTGGCCGAACAGCAAGCCAACGATGTTAAGATTACGACCGAGCCTAAGGAACAGGCAGCGCTAGAACAATTACGGCGCGACATGCTGCCGGCAGTTTTTGCTGGTCAGAATCATATTATGGAAGATATGGCCGTGCCATTATCGCAATTAGCCCCATTAATGGACTATATTCAAGAACTATCCAAGCGGTTAGACGTCGAAATCTATACGGCTGGACATGCTGGCGATGGCAATGTGCACCCGACCTTAGTGTGGTCAACGTCGGTAACCGAAGTGCCTGAAAAAATTATTATTGCGCTACAAGAAATGTTTAAGAAGACGCTGGCACTTGGTGGGACGATTTCGGGTGAACACGCAGTCGGAATGTTGAAAAATCAATGGAACAATGCCGAATTAGGCGAAGATGTTGATATGTTGCAACATCAGATCAAAGCACTCTTTGACCCGATGAATATTTTGAACCCGAAACGTAAAATCAATTAACCCAACGATTACAAAGCGCTTAAGTTTTGATAGCAGTTGTTGGTCAGATATTGCGTAACTTGGTCATCGTGTCTTATTATTGAGATAGTCCCAAAAATGAGTTGTTGGTTAATGAGTCACTAAGAATGTGCAGTGTGGATTAACCGATGCGAAGGAGGCCCCAAGTGATACCTAAGAGTGCGCGAATCCGAATTGAATTTGATGCCGAAGTACTCCGCAACGAGATTTTTGATGTGCATGACTTCGCCAGTTTTCAAAGTTTCTGGCAGCGATTTGAGAATTTCTTGGCCGATCGCATGGTCGTTGGTCACCTGAACGTGTTAGAGGGCCGCGGCCTGATTCCTAGTGATTTTGCAGATGTTGACGGACACTTAGCTTACCAAGTTGGTGAAGATGCGCACCAAATTGCGTATGACCAAATTGCGCGTGAGTGGACCATCACGATCCGTTAAGGTAGATTGAGAGAGAATAGAGTCTTATATTGGAGCGATATTGATTGAGCACAACAAATTCCCAAGCAAGTGCAGATAATGATCAGCTTTTGCCAGCACACCCCCGGAACTTTTGCAAGCTGTTGATCAGTTGAAAGCTTATTCGTTACGTTATGAAGTTGCGATGAAGCTCGTTTTAGATAAGTTAGATTATATTAGTCGAGAGTATGAGCTTCGTTACGGCTACGCATTAATTGATAGCAAGCAGTCCCGGATCAAGTCGCCTGAGAGCATTGTTGGTAAGATGCAACGTAAGCATTTACCGTTAACGTTAAATGCGGTGTTTAATAATTTGCATGATATTGCGGGTATCCGGTTGATTGTTCGTTTCCTAAGCGATGTCAAGACAGTCGAGAATTTATTGGCGACTCAGGCTGACATTAAAGTATTACGAGTGAAGGATTATATTCATCATCCTAAAGCTAATGGCTATCAGAGTTTGCATTTAATCCTCGGGGTGCCAGTCTACACTGTTGATGGGCCGAGCATCATTGAGGTCGAACTACAAGTACGGACGATTGCCATGAACTTTTGGGCGTCGTTGGAGCATGAATTAAATTATAAGAAGAACGTTCCGCATCAGGACGCATTGCGAGCGTCATTGACTAAGAAGGCGCAGTTAATTACGGAGCTGGATCAGGAAATGGACGATATCAAGCAACGGATGTATGAACCTAAGACGCCCCCAAAAGAAGTCTAAAAAATGCCCGATTATTAGCAGGTAATTGCTAATAATCGGGCATTTTGGGGTTTTCTTGACGCGAATCAAGTCCATCCATGCACATGACTGGTATCTTATATAGAAGAAAGTAATTAAGAAGTTAGATTGCTTTTGCAATTAAAGGGTTCATGTTACTTTTAATATGCAAGATAATTTCCAAGACATATTGATAATAATTAATTTAATGGGAATAGCTAGATTAATTAAACTAACAATCGAATAGTGGGGTTAAATTCAGTGTTCAGCCAAATTTTTGACTGGTTTTCCTCGGTACCACCAGTCGTTGATAAAACTGGCCAGTTCTTCCGGTGATTCATGTAGTCCTGTTTTTAACCAATAACGGACAACACCAACGATACCATTGAGATAATACTCAAACATGTACTCTTTTTCGCGATTGCCAATACCAGTGATCTCAGCTTGGTTATGTGCTAAGATCTCACGCTTAGTTGTTGCGATAAAGCTCATCAGAAAATCCTGGTCGGTTGTTAAGATGAAGGAAGTAACGGCGTGGCGTTTCTTAACCACCTCAAAAATTCCCGTCAGAATGGCTTGTAAAGAGTCGGGATTAAGATGTTTATCAATAACAGCTAGCAGTTCTTCCGTGGCATCTTGTTCCATCTTCTGCATGCAATCTTTGACGTCTTCATAATGGGCGTAAAAGGTGCCCCGGTTGATATCTGCGGCCTTGCAGACAGCAGTGACCGTAATCTCATCTAGCGACTGATGTTGGAGTAAGTTGATTAGACTATCTTGAATTAGGCGTTCGGTCATTTGCGAACGACGGTTGTTTTTAGTACCTACCACTGAAGTTCACCTCATTATTTGAACAATATACTATTGTTTGTTTATTTAATGACGATTTTATGAAAATTGTTGGTTGAAATTACACCGGTTTTCATTTAACATGTTGTTATTATTTAAACACATTGTTGATTAAATGTCACGATGTCGTTTTAAGAATCTGAATTAGGGAAGGGATATAACGTGAAAGGGAGCCGTAGACGTTTTACAATCCAAGCGATTGTTTGGCTAGTTGTGATGGTAGCGGCCATCATCTTCCTGCCAAATATCAGCAGTCTGGTACGTGATAAGGGCCAGACCAAGTTGCCAAGTAGTGCCAAGAGTCAAGTCGCACAAGTCATTCAGAATCATTGGGGGCGTAATCAAAATAATACGCGCCAAGTGGTGGTGGTCTTCAATAATGGTGATTCACCGTTAACGAGTGACCAGAAGCAAGCAATCGATGGGACGATTCAACGCTTCAAAGTGCAGAAATCAAAATATCACGTGAAATCAATGACGGCTGCCAGTGATAATGCTGCTGCCAAAAAGCAATTGATTTCAAAAGACAAATCCACCCAATTACTACAATTAATGGTTGGTAAGAATCAGACCGTCGCGAACATGACCAAGAATATTACGGCTGGTGCCAAAACGGCTGGGGTTAAGACGTACGTGACAGGGAGTGACATCTTAAATGATGACTTCACTCAGGAAACGGAAGCTGGGATTCAGAAGACTGAAATTATTACCGTTATTTTCATTTTCATCGTGTTAACGTTAGTCTTCCGCTCGCCGATTACGCCGTTAGTTTCACTGTTGTCAGTTGGGGTGTCGTTCATTATCTCGCTGAGCGTTGTGATGAATCTCGTTAATAAATTTAACTTTCCATTGTCGAACTTTACCCAAGTCTTTATGGTCGTGGTCTTGTTCGGGATTGGGACCGACTACAATATTCTACTGTTCGATCAATTCAAAGAAGAACTCAGTCATGGCGATAGTCCGGTCGCCGCGACTGGGCGCGCGTTAAAGATTGCCGGACGAACGATCCTATACAGTGGATCGTCACTATTGATTGGGTTTAGTGCCCTCGGGTTAGCGAACTTCTCAATTTACAAGTCAGCGGTTGGGGTTGCCATTGCGGTTGCTATCCTATTGCTCGTCTTGTTAACGTTGAACCCATTCTTCATGGCGTTATTAGGACCACGGTTATTCTGGCCAACGAAGAAGTTTGCTGGTGGTAGTACGAGCAAGATGTGGCACGGCATTGCAGCGTCATCAGTTCGTTACCCAATCATCGCCCTAGTCGTTGTTTTGGGTGTCTCATTACCGTTTATCCTAACGTACAATAATGAATTAAACTACGATACGTTAGCTGAATTAAACGACACGATTCCTGCGAAGAAAGGGTTCCAAGTTGTTCAGGATCACTTCTCCAAGGGGACGGCTGAACCGTCAACGTTATATATCAAGACGGATCATGCCTTCAACAATGAAAAAGATCTAAAAGTCATTGACAGCTTAACGAAGCAGTTACAAAAAGTTAAGGGTGTTAAAACCGTGGCGTCTGTCACCCAACCCGGTGGCTCACAAATCGATCAATTATACGTTGGCAACCAATTAGGCACCGTCACTAGTGGGATGAAGTCTGCTAGCAAGGGGTTGACTAAGATTGGTAGTGGGTTAGATAGCGCCAATAGTAAGTTGAAGAGTGCCAATATGTCGGATAGCGCGAAGTCGGCCAAGAAGTTGGCGGATGGGGCGGATGAAGTTTCATCAGGACTCAATACTTTAAATGGTAAGACTGGAACCCTTTCAAGTGGGGCTGGTCAGTTGGCAAGTGGTTCGAGCTCGTTAGCGAGTGGATTAGTTACTTATACTAATGGTGTCTACACGGTCAATAATGGTTTGAACCAGTTGAACAGTAAGACTGGAACGTTGGCTAGTGGAGTTAATCAGTTGTTAAGCGGCACACAGAGCTTGTCAAATGGACTTGATACGTTAAATAATAATAAAACAACTATTTCTCAAGGAACTGCAAGCTTAACCTCTAGCGTAGCACAATTGCAAAGTGGTTCGAGTCAACTTTCAACCAAGCTAGCTGAACTGGAAGCAAAAGTGAAAGCTGGAAGCACGGACGTTAATGCGTCACAATTGCAGACATTGATTGATGGACTCAATACACTCAATACAAAGATGGAGACAGTGGCTAACAGTTCTGGCAAAGTTAAGTCTGGAATTGCATTGTTACAAGACAGTGCTAAGAATGCTAATTCTGCGCAAACTAAAATGACTAATGATATGACGACTGTTCAAAGTGCGCTGGAAAGTGCGGCTAAAACTGATGCTGCTAATGCAGCCGGTACATCGTCCAGTTCAACGGCAACTGTGAATGCTGATACGGTCGCTTCTGCAGCGGTTGCTGCTGCAGGTTCAAGTGTGACTGATGACCAGAAGGCTGCTATTAGTTCGGCAGTAACTTCGGCCGTGAACGCGCAAAACAGTTCGAACGCTAGTGCAAGTACTTCGGCGACAAAGGCAACAACGACGACCACGTCGGGTGCAAAAGCCGGGCTGGAAGCATTGTCTGATTTGAGTGCGCAACTCAAGACAATTGCGGATCTCAACAACCAGTTACAAACAGCGAGTTCTCAATTGAGTGGCTTGTCAGGCCTTGGTGACTTGGCAACGGCAAGTATTTCAGCAAATAATAATTCAATCACAGCAATTAAGGGATTACAAACGGCGGTTACAGAAATGCAGACGCTTGAAACTGCGACTGAACAATTGTCAGCAGGCTCTGACCAACTCACTTCAAAGCTCGGTCAGTTGCTAAGTGGTACCAATACACTTGCGTCAAAACTGGATACTTACACAGGTGGTGTGACTAAGCTTGCTTCTGGGGCAAACACGGTTAATAATGGAATGAGCAGTTTAAGCGCGCAAATTCCAACGCTAACGAGTGCCATCAGTGCGCTTGATTCTGGGACTAACCAATTAGCTGCCAACTCTTCAACGTTAAATAGTGGTGCTTCACAATTAGCTAGTGGGACTGCAAGTTTGAACTCGCAAGTACCAACCTTGGTAAGTGGTGTAAGTAAGCTTAACAGTGGTGCCTCGCAAGTGGCCTCTGGTAATGAACAAATGTACACCAGTATTCAAAGCTTAGTAGGTCAGATGCAGACGCTCCAAGATGGTTTGAAGACTGCCAGCGACGGAACTAAGACAATCAACACTGGTGTTGGCTCAGCTAACAGTTACTTGACTGGCTTAAAGGATTCCGCGGCTGCGAAGACGTATTACGTGCCAAAGAGCACTTTGAAGGGTAAGACTTACAAGTCTGCTTTGAAGGCTTATATGTCTGGTAACAACCACGCAACGAAGTTAACAATCGTCTTGAATGAAAATCCAAGTTCGAAGTCAGCGATGGATAAAGTAACGGCAATTCAAAAGCAAGCGACGAATAGCTTGAAGGGAACTGCGTTAGATGGTGCCACCATTGCGATTGGTGGTCAAACGTCTGAAACGAACGATACCCAAGCAATTGCTTCTAGTGACTTCGTTCGGACCGCTGCAATTATGTTGGTCGGAATCCTAATTGCCTTGATGGTTATCACGCGTTCTGTCTTACAACCGTTCTACATCTTAGGGACTTTGTTATTGGCTTACATTATGTCCTTGAGTATTACACGGATCTTGAGCAACTGGTTCTTGGGTCAAAGCATGTTAACTTGGAACACACCGTTCTTCGGGTTCATCATGTTGATTGCGCTTGGGGTCGACTACAGTATCTTCTTGATGATGAAGTATCGTGAATTTGATAATTCGGCTGCGACACCAAGTACTCGAATTGTCAGAGCTTCCGCCGTCATTGGAGCCGTGGTCTTATCCGCTGCCTTGATCTTGAGTGGGACGTTCGCCGCCTTGATGCCATCCGGTGTCTTGACGTTGATTCAAGTGGCGATGGTTGTGATTATCGGGTTGATTATCCTGGTATTCGCCATCCCAACGATTATTCCAAGTTTGATTCGCTTAACTTATCCGTTGACGGATCGTATGGAAGACGAAACCACTGCTGAAAAGCAGACGAAACGAAATCGGCAATAAAATAAGTCAGTTATGCGATAATAAGTGTAACCAACTGGCGCCGTCTAACGATTCAAGTTGGACGGCGCTTTTTTTAGGGGCTGCACTTAGATTTTAAAAACAGTGTTAGTTTTAGTCTAAGAGTATGCGGCGAGTATGAGATAGCCGGATTGGATAGTGGCGATAAGGAGATGTTTTTAATGCAACGATGTGCATGGGCGGATTCATCACCAGCAATGCAAGCGTATCATGACAACGAATGGGGGCGGCCGCAACATAATCAGCAACGACTTTTTGAACTGTTGTGCTTGGAGACTTATCAAGCAGGACTGAGCTGGCAGACCGTCCTGAATAAGCGGGCGGCTTTTAATGAAGATTTTGCGGATTACGATGTTGACCAGGTGGCCGCTATGACGACCGCCGATGTTGAGCGACTACTAACCGATGCTCGAATTATTCGGCATCGTCAGAAGTTAATGGCAACGATCAACAATGCTCGTGTGATTCGAGATTGGCCGGCCGGGGAAGACTTTGCCACTTGGTTATGGGCGTTTGTTGATAACCAGCCTATACGCCAGGCGTGGCCGTCAATCGATGAGGTTCCGGTAACAAACGACTTGGCGCAACAAGTGTCTAAAGAGATGAAACGCCGCGGCTTCAAGTTTGTCGGGCCGACAACCATTTATTCTTATCTTCAAGCGACTGGTCTCATTAATGATCATGTGGCGGACTGCCCATTTGCTCCAGAAAATTTACCGGCCTAACGCGCTTAATTCCCGGCGCGGTGAGTAAGTGAGCCGTCAATTTAAAACCAGCGCGATGACAACTGTCAGGCGCTGGTTTTTATTAAAATCAATATGTTTTGGTATAAGTGTGATTGCTTAAATTTTATGTATAAATAAATACTTATTATAACCATAAAAATAATTGACATGATGTCGCTTAATTTGCTAAGATACGGCGTAAGAATAGCTGCGGAAGGCAAGTGATGGGAGCGACGTTAGGTGAAAGAAGTAAGGTTTTGGGGACTCTTGTTAGGACTGCTTGTCTGTTTAGGGGCAGTGATACCGTTAGTTAGTAAGGCTGACGTACTTGATACGGCACCTGCTGGACTGAATCTGGAAGGCTTATTTGAACCGGGAAAGTTTGACCGTAATTCGGCCACAATGCAGACTGTTTTAAAGAATGGCCATTCGCAGCATGTTATCGAATTAACAAATGACGATAATCAAGTTGGGGCAATGTGGTCGACCCCTGTTAATCGCTTTAACATGCGGGTCGATAACCAAGTCTCAATGTGGGTGAACTTTGGGGACAAAGCCGTGAGTGAAGGACTGGCCGTTGTTTTACAGAATGATCCCCGCAAAATGAGTGCGATTAGTCGGTATGGAAAGAAAAGCATTATTGGTGAGAACTTGGGTGTTTATGGGACGGATACCTATACACGGCGAACGGCGCCGGCCACGATTGCTAAGACGGCGATTCAAAAAAGTTGGGCGTTGGAGCTGGATACCAAAGTGAATGACGGTGGTTTTTGGGGATTGTATCCCCGGGGGAATTCTTTCGATGAAAAGCCTAAAAAAATGCATATGGCCGCGAGCTACCCTGCAAGTCCGGATACTTATACGCAACGGGGTGGTTTAACGTCCTCTTATCGTTTTGAACAGAACCATGGGAGTATCGCTGATAAATTACCACTCGCGGACGGTAACTGGCACCATCTTGTATTGAAGTGGGTCGCCAGTAAACAAATCATGAGTTATACCCTGGATCAGGGACCAACACGAATGACCACAATTGATACAACAGTCTTTGGAAAGGATATCCGGAATGTTACTTGGGGATTAACTAGTACGGCGACAACCGCTAATGCCAGAACACTGGTCGTCTTTGACCGGTTGCCACAACCGATTGAAATCGAGTCAGATTTAAACGTAACCAATCTGACTCAAGAGCGAACTGTCCATGAAGGAGACTGGGTTCATGGTGGGGATGAGTTGGAATATGAGTACGTTCTGAGCTATCTCAATGGTGACAATGAATGGCAACAGGTTAAGGCCAGCCTACCATTACCCGAACAAGTTCACTTTAGTCACGCGAAGATCCGCTATGCGGATGGTACCGAGGAAGAGATCAATTTACCAGCGGACGATAACGAATCGTCGGTGGCCCGCTTACAACACGATTTGCAGCGGACACTATCAATGAAAAATCCGCACGCTTATATTACGCTGATTGGTGAGGCTGCCAAGGTCGATCGGGATACTTTTGTTGATGATGACATGAGTTACTTTGAGGGTCACGAGATGAAGACCGCAACGGCCACACCGCACTTCACCATTACGACCAATAAGACCGTTAACCTGACAATTGAACCGTTGACACAAGTGAAGAAAGGCGATCCCGTCATCATTAAGGGCCAAATTAAGCTAAATGATGGGTTAGACTTTGACAATGATGGCATGCGTATCGAGTACCGGGTCAATGGTGAAGCGGGAGAAGACTATCAGTTGAGCATGGACGATCCGGTTGGTTATGTCGAATTTGAAGTGGATGCCGAAGAACTACAAATCGGTGAAAATCAGATTACGTTACGGGCTCATAGCAAAGATAACGCCTACTCAGAACCAGTGACAGTAACGGTCACGGTCATTGGTGGGGAGTTACAGCTGAAAAAAGTCAGTACTGAAAGTGTGTTTGCACCAATCAAGCTGACGGGAACGGCTCAAGTCAGTCGGCCCGAGGGACTTGAAGTAGTTGTCAATGATGATACGGGCTCGAAAGCTGCTTGGCGCTTAGAGGCGACCGCGACCCCTCTCGTGACTAATCAGGGCCGCACACTAGCGGGAAACTTGTATTATCAGGATGGTGCCAAGCTGACAATGTTGGGAAAGGATGCCGTGGAAATCGCGCGCCAAAAGACGGCCCCGGGGATCGACTATGACGTGACCGCCCACTGGTCATCGCAACAAGGTTTGGTGCTCAAAACAACGCCCGCCGCTGTTCCTGGAAGTTATCAGGGTACGATCACGTGGCACTTAAGTACCGTACCGGAAGAGTGAGTTTACGATTGTGTAAGTAATTCGTTTAATCAATAAGTTCAATAGTCGCGACAAGAATTAATTGCTAATTCTTGTCGCGACTATTTGGCGTTCAGCGAAAGTGCTGACTAACGCATTTAAACGGGCCTCCGATACGGTGCAATGCTAGTAGTAGCAAGCACAACCAGCCTTTCAGGGGCTTAGCTAGCAAATTGAAAAATCTTCGGTTTCAGACCCATAAATAAACCCAGCAAGTTCACAAATTAGTCAGATTTCCCGTGTAGGTTAAAAGCAGTGCAAAGCAATTGTCATACCAATACTTTATCTGAAGGAGGGTTTAAGCGTGAATTTTTTTAAACGCGCATGGCTCAATCTAACGGCAAAAAAAGGCCGTTCAATTCTATTAGTACTTGTTACATCAGCAATCATGCTGTTTGTATTGGCCGGGTTATTGATTAGGAATGCTGCCGATACGGCAACTAGTAATGCCAAGAAAAGTGTCGGGGCGACCGTCACTTTATCTGCTAACCGGGAGGCGGCTTTTAAGAAGATGCGCAGCGCCACGTCGACGAGTAAAAGTAGTCGGCCTAAGTTGACGACATCGCCCGTTAAACTGAGTGATGCGAAGAAAATCGCCAAGCTTAGCAACGTTTCAAGTTACAATGCGACCGTCTCAACTTCCGCTAATGCGAAGGGCTTTGATACGATTTCAACATCAGGTAGTAGTACTGGTGGTGGGATGAAAGGTATGGGTGGCTCAAGTAGCAGTGGTACTGGTGATATCTCGATTATTGGGGTCACTAATACGAGCAGCGTCTCAACCTTTGAAAGTAGCTCAAGTAAAATTACGAAGGGCCGCGGTATTACAGCTAGTGATGAAGGCACTAACAACGTTGTCATCGAAAGTGAATTGGCTAAGGAAGATAGCCTGAGCGTCGGTGATACGATTAAGTTAAAAGCAACGACCGGTGATAAGAAGACTTACACGATGAAGATCGTTGGGATCTATAAAGCGTCGTCTAGTGCAAGTACGCAACAAGGTCCTGGTAGTACCGATGTCAGCAACAGTGTTTACACGTCATACACGTTCGCTAACACGGTCAAGGGTTCTAAGTACAAGAACACAGCTGATTCTGTGACTTTTGCAATCTCAGACCCCGCTAAAGTTAGCAGCGTCAAAACGTCTGGTAAACAGTTGATCAATACATCGAAGTATTCGTTGTCAACGGATGATAGCAGTTACCAAACGGTTAAGAGTTCGATGAATAACGTTAAATCATTTGCGGATAAGATTGTCTGGCTCGTTGCGATTGCTGGAACGATTATCTTAGCTTTAATCGTTATCTTGATGATTCGTGAACGCCGCTATGAAATTGGTGTCTTGTTATCATTAGGTGAGAGCCGTTGGAAGATTGTCGCTCAATTCTTTGCTGAAATGGTGATGGTCTTGATCGTCTCAGTTGTCTTAGCCGGATTCGGTGGTAAGTTTGTTGGTAATAAGCTGGGTGACCAGTTAGTTTCACAACAAACGACGACTGCAACGACTACGACGAGTTCAACTAGTCAGCAGGGTCAGCCTGGTGGCGGTGGGGGCGCCCCTAGTGATAACACTGGTGGTAGCAAGCCAAGCGGCAATATGCCTAGTGGCGGCGGTCAGACTGGTAATGCCAGTGCCACGACCGACACGAACTTAGATATTAATGTCACGGTAATGGATTTAGTTGAACTCGGCGGCTTTGGCTTAGCCATCATGTTCCTGTCGATTATGCTGGCTTCTGGTGGCATACTACGACTACAGCCGAAGAAAGTTTTAATTGATTAGGAGGGGCGGCAATGTTAAAAGTAAATGATCTTGGTTACTGGTATGACCGCCAAGAAAATAGTCTATTTGAGAATGTAAACCTTGAATTTAAGTCGGGGACTTCGTATGCCATTGTTGGTCAAAGTGGTTCCGGTAAGACGACCTTCCTCTCACTGCTGGCGGGTCTAGATAAACCGCGGGCTGGGCAAATTGAACTCAATGGTGAACCAATCAATAAGATTGGTCTGACGAACTATCGGAAGTCCAAAGTGGCAATCGTTTTTCAATCATATAATTTGTTGACGTATATGTCACCATTGAATAATCTGATGACTGCCATGGCAATTACGAACTCGGAACACCGTGGTGACAAGGATTATGCGATGAAGATGTTACGACGGTTAGGTATTACAGATGATCAGATGAAGAAGAATGTTCAACGCTTATCTGGTGGTCAGCAGCAACGGGTGGCGATTGCACGGACCATGGTGTGCGATGCTAAACTAGTGGTTGCGGATGAACCAACCGGTAATTTGGATGAAGAAAATACGAAATATGTGATTGACCAATTTCAAAAAATTGCGCATGAACAAAAGAAGTGCGTCATTATTGTCACGCATGAACCGGATGTTGCGGACGTTTGTGACCACTCCTACCGATTAGAAAAGCACAAATTTGTGGCGGAAACCTAGGGTGCTCTTACGATTGAATCAGACGTGAGTTGACGCGTACAATCGCATTTTTGTCAAGATAAGTCACTAAAAATGAGTTCTCAGAATGATTTGATTCTGGGGACTCATTTTTTGATTACTGTGAATTGCTAACGAGACAACAATCGTTTTTGAGGGCGAACTTGCCAGCGAACGATAAAGGCGATGATGATAAACAAGACGAGATAGAGCACCGAGATGCCAATCGCGTAAGCAACCGGAATACTCAACTTGGCCGCGGTGTGGGTATGCGTGGCCAAACTAACGACGACGGATACGTCCGATAAGGCGTGCAAGAAAATCGGCCAGACTAAGTTATTGGTTCGTAGATAAAGGCCGCAAAAAATCAGGCCACCCGCTGCAGCATAAAAGACTTGTGGGATGACGTAGCTGAGGGTCAGCTGGCTGCAGTTAATGAGTAGGTGGGTAAGACCAAATAGTAAACTGTCGATACAAATGGCTAGCATGAGTCGGTGAGGGAAGCATTGTCGTAGTAGTGGCAGGAGCATGCCCCGATAGATATATTCCTCAGTGATCCCGATAACTAGGGCGTAGCCAATATAGAGAATTAACGTTGGGGTCCAAGCAAGATGACATACCTTGATGAAGTTGCTCGTCATTGGTAGTAATAAAATAATAATTCCCGGGATGAGCTGCAAGCATTGTCGTACGAGTGATTGCGATTGCCACCACTGAATCGATATTTTAAACCAAAAATGATTTAATAGCAGGAAAATAAGTAATACAAGCAAGTCTTGGACCAGCCCACTGTATAAAGTTGGTACTGGTAGCCAGGCAATTAATTTAAAAAGAATTGGTACTAAAATGAAAATACTAATAGCGGCTCCCCAGCCGCGTTTGGTTGATGACATCGAAATCCCCTCCAGAAGTTAATGCTAACTTTAGTATAGGTCACATTGAAGGTGTTGGTTATATTAATTACGGATCGATTAGTTGCCGGTGGTCATTATGACAGCCACTGGTGATTTTGGCGTAGAATCGGCAGTATTAATAGGATAATGACCGCGATTTCGATGATTTGAAAACTAGTCGTCGTTATACCGGGCAAATTGATTGGAGGTTCCATCATGCTAAAGAAGTCATTGACGGTGTGAATCAACAATGGCCATAGTAGCGATGTTGTCTGTGCCGTGATTAAACATAATAGTAGCCCCAGTACGAACGTAAAGCCCAATTGCAATAGGGTTAAACTAAGTGTTTGGTGACCAAGATTGATTAGATGGGTCAAACTGAAGAGGATACTAGTGAAGACTGCAGCTCTACCTACACCCAATGTTGACTGGCTGGCCTGAAACAACATTCCGCGAAAAAAGGTCTCTTCGAACAGGCTGATCAATATGGCAACGAATAACAGGGTCAGGGTGTTTGTCAGTTGTTGGGCGGTTGCTAACGTATATAATCCAATTAGTGCGGCTACGATTAAGGTTGGCATGATGGGCCGGATTTGCCGACGCCAAGTTGCCGATACCCCAAATTTTAAGGTTTGCCGTAGCCAGTCACGATTTAATATGAGTGCAATTGCTAAAAAGAACAGCTCTTCGACCCCAGTTGTTAATGAGGATGGGAGTTGGGTTAAGCGTGGTAGCTGGAAAATCAGGCCAATCAACAACATACTGCCTAACATGCCACCCCATAGTGTGATGACTAATTTGGTTTCGTGGCGCATCTCCTCAGATCCTTCCTCGTATTCTCGCTACTAAGCATACGCCTTTTAAATGAATCTGAGCATAAAAAAACAGCGTAACGACAATTAATGTCATTACGCTGTTCGTTAGTAATCAGTTATTTTATAAAGCCCAAGCAGCCATGCCTTGTGCGTTGTATAAGCTAACGGCAGCGTTAACTTGGTCTTCAACAGAGCCACTGCTGATGTGCATGTTTTGGAATAAACCATAGGCACCAGAAGTACTGTTCTTGACCGTTGAGTTCCAGTTTGATTCACGCGTGATGATCGTGTTCCAAGTTGAAGCTGAAACGCCAGTCCGTGATTGCATTTGGCTTAATACGTAGCTCTTTAAGTTACTACCAGTGTAGCTTGAAGTCGTTGAGGTTGTTGAAGCTGTTGATGATGCAGCTGAGCTAGTAGCACTTGATGAAGCTTGACTAGTGGTTGCAGCAGAACTTGAAGCTTGGCTAGCAGCTGAAGAAGTAGCAGCAGAACTAGTAGCTTGGCTAGCAACTGATTGTGAAGAAGCACTAGTAGCACTGGCACTCGTTGCAGTTGAAGCAACTGAAGAAGTAGCTTGGCTAGTTGCTGATTGTGGTGCAGCACTTGTAGCAGCAGAAGTCGTGGTTGTAGTAGTAGTACCATTGACTTCAAGCTTATCACCAATGAAGATTAAGTTAACATTAGCTAACTTGTTTGCCTTTTCAATGGCTGAAACTGAAGTGTTGTGAGCTTGGGCAATTGCTGAAACAGTATCGCCGGCCTTAACAGTATAAGTATCAGCGTTGGCAACCGTTGTTGAGATAGCGAATAAAGCTAATGCAGCAGTTGATGATAATACAAGGTTTTTGATCTTCATAATAATTAATACACTCTCCTATAATTTGCGTGTGTTCGATTATTTACATATATTTTCTATTGGTCGAGCAGTTGATGTCTCAACCAATCAACAGTGACTAGTATAACTAGTGAGTGTTGCAGTGCAATAATCAGAACATTACGTTTTTAGGGGGTGCTTGTAATATAAGGCCGTTTTTGTAATGAATTGTAATATTTGAGCCGGATTTCATGTAAAATAGCGCTACCAATCCCGATTAACTAGCTAGAAAATCAATAACGACAATGATTAAGCGGGGAAACTAATGATGAAAATTAGCCGCTTTATCCGATAAAAGTGATCACTTTTGGTCGATTTATGAAAAGTCAACGAGGATTATCGATAATTTTAAGCACTTAACTAGTGAATTTTGACGGGTTAATTTGTCGGGAAGTCTGATTATAGTGACACTTAACTAGGGACTGTCTGAAAACTAAAAATTCAGGTATAATCTGAGGAAAAACGAATCGAGGCATTCCGATGACAACACCTAAACGAT
>NZ_JBMNVY010000026.1:0-35339 GCF_049745435.1 Lactiplantibacillus sp. YT640 | reverse complement strand
TCGTTTAGGTGTTGTCATCGGAATGCCTCGATTCGTTTTTCCTCAGATTATACCTGAATTTTTAGTTTTCAGACAGTCCCTAGTCCAAACGGTAATTAAATTCTGACGGTTAGTGCTGCCAGTACCGTCAACTTGATAATCACTAGTCGTACCGGCTGGATAGAACGTCATTGCCCAATTACTACCATCATCGTTTTCAGTTGAGACACTGAATATTTTGCCATTATTACGAAGCTGGGTAACCTCATTTTTACCATCAACCGCAATACTATTTTTCGTGACGGTCAACGTGCCAGTCGTAATCTTATCTTTAGCTATCGATAATTGCCCGTTGACCTGACTAGTATCAAATTCCATACCATTACCTTTATGATAGTTCACTTTGGCACCAATCATCTTCCAGTCACTACCCGTCACACTACGATAATTGCCGGTTTTAATTTCAGCCAGGTTCATACACGTTCCGGTTGCTGTTGTCTTGTTTGTTTGTGAAGATGCCGCGAGACTTTTGCGTGCTGATGAAGTCCGTTTACGCGTTGTCACACTCATTGACGAACTCGATGCGCTAGCCGGACTTTGCGCATTTTTCCCGCCGCATGCCGACAGGGTCACTAACATCACGATACTCGTGGTACTCAGCACGAATTTTTTCAAGCCATTCATCATTATTTCCGTGAATTCAACGCCGAAATCGTTGAAGAAACCGCAGCAATTCCGGAATTGACCGCCGTTGCGTGCGCATTAGCTGCAATATCTGCTTGAAGACTCTTGATTTCTTCCTGTGCTGCCAGCTGATCTTCTTGGAAATGCTGCGTTTCTAAAAGATTGAAGGCTTCTTGTAAATCCCGCGCTCGATTTTCATTCACTAACTTCCAAAGCCGTAACGCATCCCAGTAATTGTAGAATTTCTCTGGGAACCCATTGGCCTCTTGTTGATAAACTGGATTAGCCAGCTCTTGTTGTAAGCTTGCTTGATCTTTTTGAATCACCTCATTAGTTGGTGACAGATAGTGCAGATACTTGAATACGAACAACCCGATGGCAATGGCCGCACTAGTAATGACCAGGCTGGCGCCACTTTGCAACAGTAACGCCGCCACAGCCAAGATACCGAATCCAATAATCGTTTTATGGAACCGTTTCTTATCCTTAGCTAATTTATCCTGATCAGCGGCCAGCGCCTGTTGCGCACTAGCTACCCCCGCCGTAGCGCTTCGCTTATTTTTCAAAAAGTCCAAAAGTTCTTCCCTCGTCATTTGCTACTTTCCCGCTTTCTATTCCAATTTTTTATTAAATTCGCTTACGACGCTTAGTTACACCCAGTAACCCAACTAATCCAATCACCATGAGTCCTAGTACTGAAACAGTACGATCAGCCTTTTCATTCGTTTGTGGTAACGTGCTAGTTGATTTAGTGGTAGCCGCAGCCATTGCGGCTTTCCGTTGTTGCAAGGTTGTGGCCTGCTCAGCACTCAACGCGCGATGTGCCTTCAAGGTCACCGTGTCACCACCCGTTGTAGCGTGTTCAGTACCTAATGCGTACTTCGTATTCAATGTAGTACCGCCACCATTAGTCATATCATGTTCAGTATTTGTCATACTTTCCCCTTGGGCCGACTTAGACTGACTCGTCTCCTGGTTTGTACGATCAATGGCGTCATTAAGTGCTTTAGTCTGCAATAACTGGTCTAGTTTAGCTTGCGCCGCGACCAATACTTGCTTAGCCACATCAGCAACTTGTTGTAATTGTTGGTACGTCACTGCATCACTGTCCTCAGTTGTTTGAGCAACCTTAAGCGCTTGAACCGCCTGGTCATAGGCCGCTTGCGCATCAACAACGGCTTGCTTAGCGGCTGCCAAATTAGCATCCGCATGCGTCAGTGAATCCAAATACACTTTCTTATTAGCTAACGCTTGTTGCCCAGCCTTTAGCGCAGCCTCCGCATTCGCCAACTTGACCTTAGCTTGGGCAAGTGCTTGATTAGCGGTTGCAAGTTTAACCTTAGCCGCAGTTAAGATCGCCTGCTTTTGGGACTGAACCGCTTGCGCAGCTTTTAGCGCCGCTTTGGCATCACTCAATGCTTGCTGCTTAGTGGCATCACTTGCACTAGTTTCATCAACAGCTTTTTGAGCAGCGGCAACCGCAGCCGTTGCCGTTTTAACAGCAGCTTGAGCGTTGGTTAAGGTAGTTTGGGCATTAGCTTGTTGCTGCTTAGCGGTTGCTAAAGTAGTTTTAGCTGCAGTTAACGTATTCTGGGCCTTGGTCGTATTGGTATTTGCCGTTGCTAAAGCAGTCTTGGCGGTATTCGTAGCCGTCTTCTTAGTGGCAAGGTCGCTTTCTAATTGCTTGATTTCATTAGCGCTGACTGTTTCATTTTTAATAGCCGTCTTATCAAATTTACTTTCGTCGACCCAGTACGAAGAATCCTGAGGAACAAACGCGAAGTGAGAATCAAAATTAAGTGTTTTCCCCGGAGCACCTAGGACATTCTCACCAATACTGTCGCTAAAGGACACACCAAAATACTGGTCTTTACCATGAGCTGCAGCGCCCAAAATGCTATTAGCATGGCTCCATTCTTCGTCATTAGCCATAAATGATTGTAACGAAGTAAAAATCATTTGCTTAAAATCATCTAAGGTTAAATGCCATTCACCGAGATTAGATGTCGCTTTTGCAAGGGCAGCATCTTCATACATGTTAGCGGTTGCCTTTGAAAACAGTCCATTCTTAGCGGCAGCTCGATTAATTGCTGGAACGTCATGGGCATTTTCAACCGCTAATATCCACTGATCATCAGTGACTTCATCAGCAATATCACCAGCAAACTTGACACTACCATTTGTAACAATGACATGTGGCGCCCCAAATTCATCCCGCATCGAATTAATTAGTTGGGCGGCGTACGTTGATAATTGGCTTAATACTTCGGGAGTCAAATCTTGGCGACCATTGATTTTGATATTCTTATCGACCGCGTTCGACTGAAATTTAAGCATCTGACTCATTGCGTCAGATGCCTTGATTAGGCGCTGAACAACGGGATAACTACTATTTAGATTGTAGCCTTCCGCGTCATTGTATGCTTTCAAAGCATTAACATACTCAGTACCTAAAGTAAAAGTTTGGGTGCTCCCCTGATGTTGGCTAGCGTCATCCAACGCCTTTTGCGCCGCAGCTTGTGCTTGTGTCGCCGTATTAATATTTTGTTGGGCAGCACTTTGGGCTTGATTAGCCTGATCAACACTCGTTTGCGCACTCGTTACTTTGGTCTGTGCATCACTAACTGCCTGACTAGCCTGCTTCGTTGCATCATTAGCCTGCTTAACATTGGTTTGTGCTTGACTTAGATCTTGTTGCGCTGTTGCCAAGTTTTGTTGGGCCGTCGCGCTGTCTTTGCCGTCCACAACGTCTTGGGCATGGTTGACTTGTGTTTGCGCGTTAGCAACCGTTTGATTAGCTTGCGTCGCATCAGTATTCGTTTGGTCGACTACAGTTTGGGCGCTATTCACACTGTCACCAGCCTTGTCAACGTCCGTTTTAGCCGTATCAACCGTTTGCATTAATTGCTGATTTTGATTTTGTTGGTTAGTCACCGCGTCTTGTGCTTGGTTAATCGCATCATCAGTCGCACTATCTGCAACTTGTTGTGCCTCGGCTTCGGCGGTCTTGGCCGTACTCAAATCAGTTTGCGCTTTAGTCGTTGTTGCTTGCGCAGTCGACGCTTGGCTTTTTGACTGTACCGCGGCCCCTTTAGCTGCATCAGCTGCCGTTTGCGCCTGCCCCGTCTTATCCTTGGCATCATTTACAGCAGTTTGCGCATCCTTAATGTTTGCATCAAGTTCTGATTGACTCGTCTTGGCCGTTTGCGTCTGCCCCGTTGTCGTATTATTAGTCGTTGGATTGGTCGTATCGGCTTGTGCAGTCGTTGCAGTTCCAATCGCCGTTGCGCCTGCAGCAACTAAAGCCGTTGACATCAAAGCAATTCGCGATTTTTTCATAATAATTTCCTCCAATAGTCTTACATCAACAAAACACACTATAAAAAAGAGTATTAATAATCCTTTTCTAGCATTTATAATATCATAAAGAACGCTATTTTAGTATATCTAATACTACTGTTGTATTTTAAATACGACTGTTTTCTATAAAATGAAGTTATTATGACAATGGAATATTTTGGTGACAAATTAAAATCATTAAGAAAAGCAAAGAAGCTAACTCAAGTTGAGCTAGCGCAACAGCTCGACATTTCCAAATGGGCTATTACTTCTTATGAACAAGGAAAGACGTACCCTAGTATTGAAGTTTTAATCAAAATTTGTTCGGTTCTCGACACATCATCTGATTATTTACTTGGAATTTCTGACAAATTACCGGTTAAGATGAGTACACTCGGTTTTACAGATGAGGAGGTCCGATTGTTACTACAGTTCTTAAATCTATTTCAGCAAAACAGAACACCCATTGATAAATAATCATATCGATTGTTAATGCTTTCACTCATTTATCCATAAAAATAACCTGAGTTCCAAATATCATTGGTTTGATATTTGGAACTCAGGTTATTTTATCTGTTTATTGTTGAATAAGAATTCAACGCTATAAATTACGCATGCTTGCGTGGCTTAACTAAACCAAATAGTGCCAAACTGGCGGCAAATAATCCCACTGCCATCAAACTCGATGACTGTTTTTCATCCGTTTGTGGTAAAGCCGTGGCCTGTGCGGCAACTGGCTGTTGTTTAGCTCCCGCAACCAGCTTAGTTGTTGCATCGCCATCTGAAACATCTACGCTAGTACTCGTGGCATTAATGGTACCATTGCTATTCGCTACGGTTTTAGTAGCTGTCGCATGTGGTGCGGTAACACCAGTCGATTGGTCAACATTTGTTGTTTCAGCAATTCCATCAGCCGCCGCAGCCGTCGTCGTTGTAAATTTGTTAGCTTCGACGCGTGCCAAGAAGGCTTTAGTAGCCGTTAAATCACCTTGTGCAACGGCGAGATCAACTCTGGCAGCGCCGAGCACCTGCTTAAGTTGTGCTAAATCGGTCTTTTTACGATCCAGTTGCGCTTTTCCAGCAGCGAGTTGCTCGTTTGCTGTATCGACTTGAGCCTGCCCCTTTGCGAGTACGGCCTTGGCAGCAGCGAGTTGTTGTTCAGCCGTAGCAATTTGGGCCTTCATGCTTGCAATCCGTGCGGGCAAGGCCACGATTTCGGCCGCCAATCGGGCGTTTTCAGCGGTCAAATCGGCTACCAATGTCTTGGCACTGGCTAAGTTTTTAGCGGCTTGCGTGGCAGTTACTTGTGCCGTAGCCGTCTTCGCGATTGCTGTCTTCAAATTATGAACGGGCGATAGTTGTTGCTGTTGCGCCGTTGCTAATCGCCCTTGAGCTTGCGTCAAAGCAGCATTAGCCACCGTCAAACTAGTTGCAGCGACTTGAACTTGGGCCTGTTTAGTCGTAACAGTCGCTTGTAAGCCACTTGTCTGGTTTTGTAAAGCCTGTAAACTGGCATTTTGGTTAGCCAGCGTGGTTGCTAATGTCTTCCCGGTATTTTGTAAACCATTCAAACTAGCCGTTGCAGCAATCAACGTTGCGTTAGCCGCCGCAATCTTCTTCGGATCAGCGGGGGCCGTCTGGACGTAATTGAACGTGACAGCTGGTAAGGCCTTAGTCCCAGTAGCGGCATTCGTATGGGCATTGTCGAACAAATCAACATACTTGTCTTGCTGTGCTTCCGTCATCCCGGCATTATTGACTTCAAATGCCGCCACGTGTTTGGCCAAGTTGATGGCTACTCCGGCATCACCAGTCGAGTATATTAGGTTGACGCGGTGACCAAAGGAACCGGACTCAATGTTATTGGATTCATCATACCAACCCATCACAGCATTATAGGCCGTTTCTTGATCGCTCATGAACCATTGCGGATAAACTTGTGTTAAATTTTCTGCATAACTTGAGCCAGTATGATCCAAGCCACCGTCGACTTGGGCAGCTGCTCGCGCAATCGCATTATTTTGCAGCGTCGCCGTCTGTTTCAATGCTGGTTGACCATTCAGCGCCCGTAGCTGATTGATATATTCAAACATATACTGATTGATTTTATCCGCATTAGGCACATACTTGCCATTACTTGGATAGGCGACGCTGACTGTTTCGGCCCCAGTCAATTGAGATTGTGGGAATTCGGCAGCGTCATACTTATTTTGCGATTCTGTCGTGGTCGTTGGCCGTTCTGCTGCCGCTAAAGCTGCTTGAGCTGCGGTCATCTTGGCTTGCGCTGTGGAAACAGCTTGATTATTCGCATTAATTTGACTGGTCGTGTTTTGAATCGCCGTCTTGGCAGAACTGATTGCCTGGGTATTTTTATTAACCGCATCTTGCGCTGATGCTACGGCCACTTTAGCTTGATTTGCTTGGGTGGCCGCTTTTTGCTGGGCGGCAGATGCTTGATCGACCGTCGCCTGTTTAGCTGCAGTGACGGCACTGGCTGCATCGGCATCAGATTGGGCCGTGGCCTGTTCAGTTTTAGCTTGCGTCAAGGCCGTGTCAGCCGCGTCCTTAGCCGTTTGTGCTTTCTTCTCGGTAGCTGGCTGGTTGGCGATAGCGACTTTGTTGGCCGCAACTTGCTGTTGGTCAGCTGGAATTTGTGTTTCAGCTGCTGCCATTTGCAACTTAGCAGCGTCGACTTTATTTTCAGCCTCAGCGAGGACCTGATTGTTAGCATCCAGTGTTTGTTGTGCACGGTCAACTTGGGCCTTACCAGCATCATACTGGGACTGCCCGATCGCAACTAGTTGACTTTGATTAGTCACTTGCCCCTGCGCAGTCGCCACTTTAGCTTGTACCGTGTTAACTTGGTTTTGAGCCGTGGCTACGTTCCCCTTGGCAGTCTGCACGTTGGCTTGATACTGTTGCTGACTAGTCGGTTTGACCGTTGCTAACTTTTCGTTAGTTGCCGTCTGAGCGCTCCCCTGCGTGGCACTCGTCTGATTCGTCGTATCGCTGTTATCAGTTGCCGTGTCGGCCTGCGCATTGTTAACACCCAATTGGGTCCCCACGAATAATGCCGCAGTGGTAATACTGGTATATAATAATTTCTTATTCATAAACTCACTCCAATAAGTTAATATAAATATCATTATAAACTAATGATGTCATAATGCTAGGTGGTGTTTACACCCTTATGTCCTGATTGAACATTGGAAAGCCTTATTTAATCAGGACTATTATGAATTTTAGTCGTTGAATAAGTCGCAAATCAGGAAATACCATTGTTCCAATTTTACAGTATAAAGTTATTTTGATAATCAACAACTGCTAATCAAACATTACCTAGTTATCATTAATAGCCACTGTTTTCAAAAACAAACGAAACTGGTGTGGTATATTTCTATCCGATTAACGACAGTCTTTCAACAATTCGTATCAGATTGTTAGATAAACATTATTAATGACGTTACCATAACCAATCCCTATCTATTATTAACTCAGCCCTACCAAAACAGGCAGCGCCCAAAATTTGGACGTTGCCTGTTTTTAATCATTACACATCACGCGACTAATACGCGAATGTCAACCGCTATGTCGGTAGGATAACCTGTGTTAACGCGAAAGCAAGGTCAACATGCCAACCATGGCTAATGAATTATTGATAATGTGCAAGGCGATACTATAGCGAATATCGTTGAACCACACGTACGTAAAAGTCAACACGACGGCGATCGGTAAGTAGGCTAGTAGCGCAGGGCTAAACGATAACGTATGGGCGAATGCAAATAACAAACTCGCAAAGACTAATGCCACAGCGAAAGTCACCCGATTCGTGACTCGTGGGAATAGCCAACGATACATTAGCCCGCGAAAAATCAGCTCTTCGACAATCGGTGCCAGTACTGCCATCAGGACAACATTAATGACTGGGCTAGTAGTAAATACCTTGTCCAAAATCACTTGGTTTTCAGGAGTCTGTTTCACAATAAGTCCCGCCAACACGTTGCCTAACTCAACCAGGATAAATAGGCCCACTATTGTTAACGCCGGACGTGCCGGTCGTGATAAATTGGTCACGATTGGCGCTTGGCGACGATAAATCGTTACCAGCCACCAAATAAGTAATCCGAGCAAGACTAAACTTGCCACTCCGGCAATTAGTGTTACCGTGGCCGAGAACCCGTGTCGAATTGCTGGCATCATCGTGGGAATCATGGCGAGTTGGTATAGTGCGAATAGACCAATTAGTTTAACGATATTGAGGAGCCAGGTGACAATAGAACGATTCGATTTCAAAATTTTCCAACCTCCTTATATGTTTGCATCAGCTTTTCAGCTCGTTTTGGATTAGTCCGCCAAGCTGACTAAACATCCACTAGTGTCCTTGCCATAATACCATAATGAAGACCATTTGATTGTGAACAATCACCTCTTCAGAGTGAAATTATGATTGCACTATTTGACCAGTCTATCTTAAAAAATCACAATCATCAGAAAACAGTGATCGTTTTAAGTCTAACCACCTATTTTTAATTATTTATCTGTTTGGAGAACTCTGCCGATATTTCAAATCATTATCTCCGTATATATTAAAGGGCGAAAAGTCGTATCCAAATCTAGTAGCATCCTAGGAATAGAACCATCATCTAGATAACACTTGATACTAATCTATTTTGTTCCAACAACCTGAATGCATTATAATTAACAAGCAATTAATTTATATCAATAAACCACGTTTTATATTAAATAGTTTATTTAAATAAGTTATTTCTTAAATTTTTTATTTAAAAATATAAATTTTACGTTTAAATATTATACAATACGTTCATTGGGAGACTATAACATGCCAGCAAAAACACAAAACAACTTCATTCGAAGACTAATTAATCTTCGTGACAGTCGGAACTGGTCAAAAACTGAGGTGGCCAGGAAATTAGGGCTGAGCAGTATGCAGCGATATGCCAACTATGAATATGGCACGAATGAGCCAGACTTGAACATGCTTAAACAGATTGCAGAGCTATATGATGTGACGACCGACTACCTGCTGGGTGAAGATAGCGCACCTAAATGGATTGCCAGAAAAGATACCATTGACTTGAAAGAATTGCTCGCAACTCATGTGGATTCGATGACATACGGGGGCGAAAAACTTACGGAAGAAGAGCGCCAACAAGTACGAGTAGCAATGGCCGTCATCTTCTGGGAATAAGGCTAACCGCGACTGTCGCCCCTTACGATGAGGTATCTTAATGTTCGAATCAAGTTACTTGGGCACGCTTATGAGAATTTTACTTATCGGCAAGAATACTGGTCACCTTTGTTTATTTATAAGAAAAACTAACCTATCAATACGGGGATTAATGGTTTGGGTAGGCTTCAACAACTTATGTCCAATAAACTGATCGACATGAAAAGCTGTTAATAAAGGGAGGAGCTTCAACATGAAGACAAAAAATTTAGCACTTACTAACGGGATTGTAGGGCTAGTTGGCGGTATTATCTTATTATTCGGGGGCTGGTTTATTGCTGGTGGCGTTCTAAACGACGCTGCCACTGGATCGGTATCAAGTACATCTGGTACGGCCGCTTTCCTAAACATCTTAAAAATTGCTATTTTAGCACTAGGAATTATTGCATTAATTTATTATAAAGGTGATAAGCGTGTCGGTACTGCAGCAGGCGTTTTACTCATTGTCGGTGGTGCAATCGCGCTTATTCCATTCTTAGGTTGGATTGGTGGCATTCTCGCAATTATTGGTGGATCTTTATACTTAGCTTCATTAAAGCATTTTAGCCAACCACAAGCATAGTCCAATCTGCAATCAGTTAGTAATATCAGCCCTTAACGGGGCTTTTATTCAGACCTAAAAAGAACGTGCGTTCTAATTACGCAGTCCAATTATAAAAGACCGTTCAATTAACGAATCCTAACAAACCTTTTGAAATTGGAAAACAATACAAATATACTCGCACTAAGCACGCATTCCTTACTGCTGATATGCGATTACTTATGGTTAACAAAGTTATCAAACACTTCCAAATTCATGGCATCTACTATCACCGAATTTAGAACAAATAAGAAGATCTGATGTTGATACTGCACTTAAAAACACCCATGAAACGTTAACTGATGAATGTAGAATAACAATCTTTCCCGGATTCCAAATACTATTTAATTGTGTTCCATCTACTCTGTTTTATTTATAGAATTATTCTATATCCCCAAAATCTAAAAATGAGACTCAAATGAGCTTATTAACCCACTTGAGTCTCATCTTTTGCACCTAGAGCCATAAAACATTCAAGCAACACCAGTATCAGTATTTATTAACATATGCGGAATATTTCACTGAATTATTTTTCATACCGAATTATACCTACACGGATTCTCCAGATCTGAGTCTCATTTCAATCTCTAACCCAAGTCCATGCGCATACCGATTCAACGTTTTTAGCGATGGTATCGAGTCAAGCCGCTCAATCTTTGCCAATTGTGGTTGCTTCATTTCAATTCGTTCTGCAAACGTTTTTTGTGAAATACCACGCTTAATTCTTTCTGACTGTAGCTTACTGAGTGTGTCAATAATCGACATTTCGTCCTCATCAATACTTGTAATGGATTGCTTATAATCTTTCCAAGTTGTCATCGTCCATTACCCCTTTCTACTTATCCAATCTTCTAGCAACCTAATTGCCCGGTCAACTTCCCGCGAATCAGTCCTATTTTGTTTCTTCGTATAATGACTTAGCAAAACAAAGTGATCTCGTTTCCACGCTGCGTAGAAAAATCGTTCTGGCATTGGTCGTAATTCCATCAGTTGGGTAAAGATACCCTAGCTTGAAGGTCATTAAGCCAGTAACCTAAAATCTCTAGCATACTTAGTTGATGGGTAAACTTTTTCGTAGCTTTTTAAAATCAAAGTCATATCTGTTGCTCAAGTCCAGACTTCTTAATAAGGTCAATCGCCGCATCACACGTTATACCAAAATCAATTCCACGCGCATATTCATTGGACTTTTGATAAGCAATCCATAATCTTTGAAGACTTGGACTGGCTTTAAGAGCTGTTAATACTGAAATATAGGCACCTAATTGATCAGCTGTTTCTCGTTTTTCAGAAGTCGCTTGTATCGCCTTTTTCAATATATTAAACTTTATTTCAGCCTTACTCTGACGATTGAGCAAATACAAATCATAAAAATCCTTCAACCGTGTATTAGCATCTGCCCGGCTAACAATCGTCTCCAACTTCTCAGCAATGATGGTTTCAACTGTGTACGCCATAATTTGGATAGTCCGATCCTCAAGTATCATTTTATGTCCATATTGCATAGCGCGCTCAGTAATCACATCTCCAGTTGATATATCAATCTTAACATCAACTCGTGTAGTATAGATTTGTGCACGGATATGAATCCGGTAACCAGAATACTCATCATCTTCCCTAATTTCATCGATTTTAACAATTGATAATTTGATGATATCGTCAGGCAATTCAATGTCACAAATTTCTCGAAAAACACTTTTCATTTTATCTTCTGTGACTGGTAAACCAACAATTGAGGTATCAATATCACGTGTTGAGCGAGTGTCAGTACCAATTAGTGATGCAAGCAAGAAACCTCCTTTTAGTACAAGATTATTTTGGTAAGGTGAATTAGAGATTCTATCAATCAAATCATCTAAAATAATCTCCTGCAACATAATCTGTGGTGTGATTTTTCTTTCCTTTGCCAATTTTCTGATTCTAGCCAGAAACTGCTTCTGGTCAGTAAATTCAAGTTTCACAGTAGGACCTCCATATACGCTCTAATCTCTTCTTCTACTTTAAATATTCTTGCGTACGTCATTAATTGGCGGAGATTTTTTCCTTTCCGATGGGTATAACTATTCATTGCTTGTTTAATTGTCTCAGCATCAGACCTATCTCGCGTTCGCAGGATATCACACAAGGTACGCTCAACATCGTAAACCTTAACTAGATGTCCACCAGGAGTTTTAGTTGTTGTTATACCAATTTCATAAAGCTCCTTTTTTTGCCGATAAATCTTGATTGGTGCATCGTTTTTAGTACTATACGCGTATGGCAACGGAAAGTTCATTTCGTAGGTACTTGGCGTTCGATCAATCATTCCATAAAGGAAAAGTGCTGTGTCTTTGAAAAAGATACCTTTCGAAAGGCTATACTGTAGTGCAGCAATATCGTCGCCAAACTCAAGTGGATCAATATAAACACCCGGTGCTAATCTTTCTAGCTGTCCATGAGCATACATGTTGCGTAACACCCTAGGTGAGATACCCATTAAATTAGCAGTTTTAGACGTAATTTGACCACCATTCTTATTCAAGTACACAATGATCTCTTCTCGTTGGCTCATTGGTTTCACCTCAATCTAAAAGTCCGTTTTATACTCAAATCATAACATATAGTGAGTAAAAAACGGATAAATTGATTTAGGACTTTGGGAATTTCCCGTTAGTCATAATTTTTTCATCAAATGAGTACTTTCTATTTGAGCGTATACAAAAATCCCTTAGACACACAAATTTTTTTGTTTAATCTATGTACCTAAAGGGTAGTATATCCCTTTTTAAACAGCAACCTCTAAAACTGCTCTACATTTTTAAATAACTCAATCCACACTTTTTTGTCGTTTTGTAAAATCATCATACCAATCCAACATTTCTGAGAGATCATCATTGATTACTTCATCACTTGGTAAGTTTACAGGTGCTTCACTGGGTTGTGAATGATCTTGAAAAGAATAAGTAGTCATCCATTTCTTAAAAAGTGTAATATCATCATCGGAAATTACAGCGATATACCTCAATCTTTTTGTTTGAACTTCCCGATTAAATCGTCTAACCACCCCGTTTAATAATGTTGTTTCAACACTATTTTCTACCAGAGTTCTAATCTTCTTAACTAGTCCTTCCACAATGGCATCGTGTTCTTCTGGCTTATTTTCACTCATTCTTTTTTTGGCAGTCTTCAGTTCTTGCAGATACTTGCGCACAGCCTTGTCCATCCGTTGCGCTTGATAAGGCAAACTCTCGGTGGAACAATAACCAACCGGTTCTTGTCTCATTCCTGTTATTTCAAAACCGGTCATGTCTTTTGCTTTCATTTGGAGTTCATATGCTAAAGACAAACGATGCGTAAAAATAATTACCTGTCTTTTCCGAGATAACTCTGTTAAAACGTACGCCACTTTTAATTCAAACTCCTGATCCAATGAGGTAACTGGATCATCAAATATTGCGGGGTAGTTCCAATCTGATATCTCAAGTTCTGCCAAAAAAGCAGCCAGTGCAACGATTGCCTGTTGACCGTCGCTTAAGATCTGATTAATTTTTGCGCTCTGTGAAGTATCATTTAAAACAACACGAAATTTAGTCCTCCCCTTACTCCCCCTCGTTTTAATTGCAACACTCAAGTTTTCCGCCCCTAATTCATGAAGATAATCATTAAATGTTTGAATATAGCGCTTCGTCAATAGAATATCCGATAAACTGTGTTGCAAATCTGAAAACACCTTGGTATTTGTAGCAGTACGAATGGTACTATTAATACTCAGTTCACTTATAATCGATTGAATATATTCCGGATGTTCCACAACCCATTTTTTGGCCTCAAGATTTCTAAGTTTTATCTGCACTGCATTCATATTTTCTCTAGTTTCTTTGAGAGATTTTATATTTAGAAAAATTGTATTTCCAGCTTGTCTAATCGCTTGCTCTACTGAAGTAAGCTCAGTCACATCAAATTTCTTCCAACACTCAAGGTTTTCAATAGAATGTTGAATATTACTATATGGTTCAAAAACATCTAGATTCACTGTGGGGCCTGTATAATTTAAGAACGGTTTTACTTGTTCAAAAAGAGTAACAAGATCATCAAATCGCAACTGCTTAAGTTCTTTTGAATCAAAAAGTAATTTCTGTGTCGATTCATCGACCTTGCTTTCCAGCTCACACGAAACAAACTCTTCAAAAGATATTAACCGGGACTGTGCCTCGTCAGAAAGCGGTTGTTGACACAGCAAACATCGGTTAAAACGAGAAGACACAGGGAAAGTCCCACCTTCATATGCTTTCTCAGCATATTTACGCGCAGCCTCCCACATTAATCGCCAACTTTGACCGCCTACATCTTTCAACTTTTGATTTGAAAAATCCTTATTTGCCAATTGTTCAACAGAACGTTTACTAGCTACTAAATTATCAATATCCATTTTAATCTGGTCTAAGTTTTGAGTTGAGAATGTATCTAAAATTTGATCAATTTTAGATACAAAAGTTTTAACCGTCTTTAATTGATTTTGTTTATTTTGAATCTCTTGAACAACATTTTTTGTATTAACAGCCTGATTATATGCTTGTAACTGCTCAGTATCAGATTCAAGCCATTGCATACTATCTGCGATCTTTTTTAAATCATCTATAGAGTTCTCTGAATTAGCCTCCTTGATAGAAGATACTACAGATGTGTCATCTAAATCTACGGGAATACTCGGTCGATTTGTAACAATATCATCCTTTTCGACTGATAGAACTTCACGAATTTGATCAGCAATTTGTGAAATTTGCGAAAAAATTTTTAAAAGTGATGGTTGAAATTCAAATTCAGAATCAGTGTCAGCGTATTCGGAGACTGAGAATTCATCAAAAATATTAACTCTTGGAATGTTATATTTCAATTTTTCATCGTTCCATTGTGAGCTATACTCTTTATTATTAATTAAATATGTTACCTTTGCAGATTTTTTTTGACTTCCCTGTGGTAGAAATACATTTGTTAATACAGGACGAGAATTTTCAGAATTCAAAAATGATTTTAATAAATTTACATACGTAGATTTTCCAGAACCATTTTGCCCGTATATGACCATTTCTCTAGCAATTTCGTTGTTTTTTTGCGTGAACATTAATTTTGAATCATCAGAGATGGCTCCAATATTTGAAATCTCACTAATTGACTTTAAACACATCGTCCCCCCTTTAATCGTTGGTGACACCAATGTTGGAAGTTCAGGCCATTCCGCGGGAAAACCTTCATTTTTTCTCACCATGTCTACACAATTTTTAGCAACTTCATTGAAATTGCCATTTGCGTGCAAGGATAAAAAAGCATACCGAGCCCATTCAAAACTATTGTTATACCAATAATTAACTATTTCTTGTACTGTTGACTTTACCAATTTTTCCACCTTGAATTTTTGTCGCAAAAGACAGTTTTTTAGATTTTTATTACGAGTATATAATATATTATGTTCTTCTTTATTATAATTCACAAATCAATATTATCCCAAAGCACTGTGCGATATAAAAGATACAATTCAGATTAATAAGTGATAACTAACCATTGAACCCTCTACTATTTCTAACAGGAAAAGAAAATAACAATAGGCGCCCAAAAAACATCTCTAGACATACCGTCTTGTGCTACTACCAAAACCGATTGAAAATGATGCCTCAAGACCATTTGACCCGAGTATTACTACAAATTAAAGGCCAAAACATTGCCCATCTAATTGAGTATGCTCCCGATAACGATGTCCTAAGAATTAGTAGTCAGCTCTCATATGCCGCATCGGCTTGCCCACGTTGTGACTAAAAAACAATGCTTAAGAATGGCTTTAAAAAAGTTAATGTTCGCCTACCATGAGTCAGTGAACTGACCACCATTCTAACAACGTTTTCTCTGTAAAGCATGCGGGAAAGCCGTATTAGCAACAACTCCACTGATCAAACGACAGCATCAGATTTCTGAAAACAGTCTGCACGCTATCGATCTCTTGCTAACTGAAGTTCCAATGATGAGCAGTATTGCGGCCCAGTACAATGTTTCAACCAACACCATTATTCGGTGGTTCTTTCCCCATACCAAACTCGTAGCCGATAATTTTCATCTCGTTCAAATGACCTTGTGCTCACTCAATCAGATCCGAGTCCAATTGATGAAGCAATTCAAGGACCGTACCCGTGAATAAAGCCACTCAAGCATTATTGGCGCTTATATTTAATGGACGATCTTACCTTAAAAAGATTAATCCACAATGGTTTAGCCACCTTAAAGACTGTTTGACCCAAGAAGGCTTGAATTTGAATGAGCAATTTGCGCAGACCTACCTCACGGCTCACGAACTAGTCAAAGCCTTTCAAGCCCTTGACTACCGTGCTTTTATCGCCGATCTTAGCCGAGTCGAGAATGTCAGCTCTCAACTTATGATCAACATCAAAACCTCTATTCATAACAAACAGTTGATTAAAAACATGACCGCTGGACAGCTCTCAAACGAGCCAATTGAAGGTGTTAACCGGAAGCTCAAAAAAAGGAATCCAATTCGTAAATGAATTGAATCCCTGAAATAGTTCTCATCAACACCGGTTGACAGAGACCCAAAATATAGTCGGTGGCAGACCACGTGATCACTGCGTCATCCTCCACTGCCAGCAAGGGGGCTTTCAAGAAACGACTGGCTTTCGCTTGATTCAACCTTACCTTGGCTCTGCGATTTCTCTAATACTTGCACCAATGAGGCGCGATCTAATTCTTGTAATCCGCCAGCATACTCCTGAATTTCTTCAAGCAGAACCAACCACATCACTTTCACCAATATTAAGCTGCACATTACCCCTGCCGCCAATTTGTGCGTGGCTAATATCTCCCGTGATATGAACATTGTTGTACACGCTTTGAACGGTTACACCCGATTTAGGGAACTCAGACCCCACTGGAAATTCAATCGGACTTCATGCAGTATTCCAATTGACGTCCTTCACGATTTTATCTATTTCTTTAAATCACGACCCAATCTTCTAATCTGGCCGTTAAGACTTTTTTTCAACTTCACACTCTTGCTTTCATCTCTTGATTAGACAATCAACAACGTCTCAATCTTGCATTCTCAGTTTTGAGATTATATTTGCGGCAATTTCCTCAATAGTGGTTAAGTCAACAACAAACCATTCACGCGGATGGATTAAGCGTCCGTTAGCAGCCGTGATATCAATATCTAACTGATACTCAGCCATTGCATGATGCAGCGCTGTCTCAAGTGCCTCCGCATTCAAGTTGACGACTTTCATTTCTTCAACCAACTCAACCGGTGCATATAAATAGGTTGATTCGTTCTCAGCATTCGCAATACGCTTCTGTATTGATCCAACCGTAAACCCAACTTTGTACAGTGGATGCTCGTCTTGGATTCGCACAACCTGTTCATTGGTGCTCAAGGATTTGAGCACGTAAATAAAGCCGGTAATTTGGTCATCAATTTCAAGCGCAAAGTTTTCATCTGGTTCGGATACAACCCGACCTTGACGACCGTACAACGAAGCGGCTAGGCCATTACGTAGCGGATGATTGTCGGTGCCATTATCGTAAACCACATGCAGCCTTGCGTCTGTCTTCCGATTACTGTTGTCGTTAAGCTCAATTTCCGCCCCAACTTCGTCAACGTAGAGCAACTGACCTTTCAACACATAGAAGTGGTGGCGAAGAATTTCGTAGTTCTTGAATGGCCTCAGCTGACGCTTACCCGATGCGATTTCAGCTTGAACTTTCTTAAACATTGGTTCAAATTCGCCAAAATTCGCCATCGCCTTTCGTTGCGATACTACCTCTGGTCTGTTTTCTTGTTCACGCTGAATATCCTTGTAAATTTTAGTATCAAACAACTTGCTATCTAATTCTTTCGGTTGCGTACCCGCAAATAAGACCGAATCATCATCTAAAATATCATCCAGTGAGGAAAAATCAGTCTTTTCCTGCTTGATCACGTCTTCCAACTTTTCTGTCTCCGATCCATCACGTAATAAACCAAACGTATCGTACGGAGCAAGATGGTCACGACGTTCAGTACTATCGCGAATACCTTTCAATCGACTAGCAAGCTTACGCTGCTTCATCTGGGACGGATCACGAAGCTTCTGGGGTTCCTGACCATCATGGTCACTCACCCAGTCATTGATTTCTTGAAATCCTGTCACCTCAAGATCATACGTCACTGACTTGTGCTTAACCGGAGCTTGCAACATATCATCAACGTCAGGATCGTTAAAAATATCGTCCAGTGATCTGATTAAGTTATTGTCCGCCATTCTGTGCCCTCCTTGCCTTTAGGTCTTGTAGCTGGGCTAAGGCATAGGCCATCTTAACTTCCAGTTCGTCTTTTGAGTTTTTGTCTGGTTTGCGCCCATTTTCGGCAACAAATTGCTTAGATTCGTTATACAAGTACACCAACTCAGCCTGATCAAAATTAAATTTTTTCGCATCGATCGAGCGCTGAATAACACGCAACACGTCGCTATCAATGTTACGAGACAGCACATCGTAGGCTCTCTGAAATGGATTGATTGAGTCAATCAGATTAATGTCCAAGTCATTCACGTTGATGAACTTATCCGCCATACGCAAGAATTCGTTCGTATTCCCCCTACTATCCGTCGTGGTGTCAACCACAGCATGTCGAAGCACAGTATCGGCCACGGCATATTGACGTACTTCTTCGACTTCATCATTATTCAAGTTTGGATACCGCTGCATAATCACCTTGGGAATGAGAACCTTATTCATGGTCTCAGGATCAACGTTTGCCGCAATACCATTCTTGACCGTATCATCTTGCAAAATTGCGGCCTTCAAATCAGGCATGTCATTCTCAATGATGCTCTTAACGTGCTTAGTTGACGGATCTTTCAGGCCACGGACAAATATGTCCCCGCCATTACTCGACGACTTGTCTTTCTTATGCTTACGCGCTTTAAGATGAATCTCCGGAGCCAAGACTTGTTCCATCAACAACGAGGCAGTAATTGCTTTCAGGATTGAATTGACCGCATATTGAACCTCACCATCTTTAGCATCGGGTTGTTCAATCATATTGGTAAATTGTGCATGCGTCTTATTTGAACTATCACGCGTAACCCGGCCAATAATCTGCACGATCTCCGTCAGAGACCGACGATAACCAATGGTCAACGCTTGCTCTGCCCACGGCCAATCAAAGCCTTCTTTAGCCATTCCAAGAGCAATCAAAATATCTAGGTCATCCACGCTATTGACCTGCTCACGCAGATAATCCTGAATCCGGTCGCGCCCTTCTTCAGTCACCAAGTCAGCAACTTTGAGCATTCGGTCGTCAGCCTTACTCTTGATTGAGTAAATTCCTGTAACATTATCCTGATCAACAACTTCACCAATTGCATCAAAAATTGCGTCTACTTCGTTAAGCTTATCTTTGGTTGATTCACTAGAGTTCACACTGGGAATATGAATAATCGTCTTCTTAGTCACATCAAGTGCTTGATCCAGTGCGGACAAATACGCCCCTTGATAAAACTTGTAGTCAATACCGAACGACTTTAGATACTTGTAGCCATCCAGTTGCTCGTAGTAGGTATAATTGACCTTATCGAACTGCTGCTCATCTTCCGGCGATAAAATTGGCGCGGAATCTCCACGGAAATAAGACCCCGTCATCGCCAGTATATGTGTGGTAGAATTATGCGTGATATTTTTCAAAGCCGTTCCAAGCACTGAGCTGTCATCAGACGAGACATGATGGAATTCATCAATTGCCAACATCACGTCATCAAATTTATGATCATCATCAATCTTGTCGTAAGCAAAGCGCAACGTCGCGTGTGTACAAATCAAAATCTTTCCGGTCGGCGAATTGATAAAGTCCACAAACTTCTGCACCTTGCTATCGTTGCCACCGGGTAACGTCAGATCATACTGAGAGTCAATCCGCCAGTCCTCGTAAAAGCCGTACTTCGCCAGTTCAGTATTCTGAAATGACTTCCCAATTGAACGTTCGGGAACGGCCACAACAACCTTATTGACACCCTGATTAGCCAACTTATCCAACGCGACAAACATCAATGCGCGGGACTTGCCAGATGCGGGCGGTGCTTTAACGAGCAGATACTGCGAATTGCGATGCTCATAGACGCGCGCCTGCATTTCCCGCATGCCCAAATCATTTGTATTGGTACTCTGACCCGTTCGATGGTATTTCACATCAACAACATTCTTATTCTCCAAGTGACTGCACCTTCTCTTCGTACATTTTAAGTAACCACGACAAGCGTTGTGAATCATCTTTGAAACCGTCCGGCTTATATGCACGATCAATCACTTCATCAAGCTCCCGATGAGCTGCAAGTAAGTGTGCATTCATGGGCTTGGGATTCTTTTCTGCGAGAGGTGATCCATAAAGCTCGGCTATATTCCCCGGTTCCTCTTCTCGAATATCTAAAATATCAAAAACAATTGTTTCAATCTCGTTCTTTCGCCGTTTCGAAAGGGGGGGAACTGGAAATGTATTGTACGATAGACCGGCCGAATAGCGGTAATCGTTCTTAAGTCGGCCACTCACTGCTCGCATCCAATCCATATGCATTCTGGATTCAAGCAATCCTAATAACCATAAAGGTGCGTTGTAAACAAACATTGCATTGTCAGAGATAATGGTTTGCTCATCAACAATTCCCATAGGTATATACAGTCTGTTTTGAGAAGTGACCCTTGGAACCAATAGAGAACTCTTTATATCATGATTATTAACAAAATAAGAAGAAATATGTTGGAACTTGTATGGAGTTTTGCCAAGGCATTCACGGTCTTATTCTTGCTCTTAAGACGAGTCTTGATTACAGTATTGATTCTCTCTTTAATAATGGGAATGTTGCCAATTAATTCAAATTGTGTCTTATCAACCCAGAGTACAAATCTTGGTTGACCACTCATATATTCTTTTGAACCAATAAACGGCTTGATATAGTGAGAGAGTTCCGGAAACTCAGATACTGCCTCTTCACGTTCATCACGTGTGAAAATAAGCCCACCACCATCCGTAGGTTGACTACCCTTCACCATCTCTGGAAGCCCATTAATAGAACTAGCCTGTTTCGTAACAAATAAATCAGATCCCTCAATCAGATATGGACTGATGTTTCGGACTACCTGAGCAAAACCACTTGAATCTATAATATGCTTGTCGGCACGGCTCAAAGAAGCACTTTTTTTTGAAATCAAACCGATAATTGCGACTATCACTCCTGCATTTTTCTTAGCGTTATTTTTCCAAGGAAATGATTGATATGCAAAACTAATCGTTACCCTAGACAATAAGTATCCCCATAAAGGTGCTACTTGTTCACCCTGACTAATTGAGTTAGTGGTAACAAATGCAAAAGCGCTACGACTATCTACGATATAATTTGCAGCAAGAAAGAACCAACCTGAAATGTAATCCAAACTAGAGTACGACGGAATTGTATCCTTTAACAATTCAGTAAGGTCGTTCTTCTGACTGTTATTTTGCATTGACGATCCGAGGTAAGGAGGATTCCCGAACAAATATGATTCATCACCCTCGCTGTGAGGCATGATATCATTCCAGTCTAAATGCAACGCATTACCATTTATGATTGCCCCTGCATGTTGAAGAGGCAACGTTGGACGAACGGCATCACTAACCTCGTCATGAAGTTTGACATTCATTTGATGTTCAGCAATCCATAAGGAGAGACGCGTTACATCGCACGCAAAGTCTTCAATTTCAATCCCGTAAAACTGATTTAAAGTCACAGACGGTACGTACATTGTGGCAACGCCAAGGTTGTTTAACTCTTTCAAAATATCAATTTCAAGCTGTCGCAATTCTTTGTACGTGATAATCAAGAAATTACCTGACCCACAAGCCGGATCCATAAATTTGATATTACCAATGCGGTTATACAGCTTCTGAAGCTTATCCTCATTACCTTTGGCTGCTTCAAAATCATCGCGAAGTCCATCCAGAAAAAGCGGTTTAATCACCTTCATGATGTTCGGAACTGACGTATAGTGCATACCGAGGTGACTGCGGCTGTCTTCACTGGCAACAGCCTGAATCATGGATCCGAGGATGTCCGGATTCACTTGATTCCAATTCAGCAATTCACCAGCATCAATGATTAATTTTCGAGACTTAGAACTAAACTCCAAGGATTCGTGAGGATTTTTAAATAGGTCACCATCAACATATGGAAAATCATTAAGCCACGATGGTGTGTCGGCCGGACGTTGCGATTTTTCAAAATCAAGCACACCAAATAACTGACTAACAAACGCATCAAAGTCACTCCCATCTTCTTGGGTCATCTGCTTAACTCGATTAGTAAATAAATTGTCCACAAAAATGTTAGTATCTTCCGCAAACAAGCAGAACAGCACACGAATTAAGAACAGGTTTAGTCCTTTACGCGACGCATCCGGATTATCCTTAACTACAACGTCGTAGAGCTTAGCAAAACGTTCGGCAGCACGAACATCAGCAGGATTTTCTTTGTCAAAATCAGCCTTCTCAATTCCGTTCCACGCCAAGAAGAACTCAAACTTTTGAGGTAATTTTGAAAACTCGATATCCAAGGTGTCGTCGGTCTTTGTATCTTTAGCCAGTAGCTGCTTGTAATCAGTGACGATGACGAATCGCGGTTTTGTTCCCAACTCATTTACGCGGGCCTGAACATCCACATACGCCTGCATTAAATTTGAATCAGTCTGCTTGAAGTAAAGCTTATTCTTTAAATAAACTTCACCCGGTTCCTTTGATAGGTTATTCAAGCCCTTTCTCAACTTAGTAATCGTTGCCTTGGGGATTTTTTCATACACACTTAAAAAATCATAGACGAACTCTTCGTGATTTGGTTCGTTAATGATTGATTGGATTTGATCTTCATATTCGGTAATTGCCATGTCGGTTCCTCCACCCTGTACTTGATACACTTTCCCTTATTACATTATCCGCAACATTCTGTGAATGCACAAGGAACGAATTCTAAAAAAAAATCGTGGAGATCCTCAATCACTTCCAAGTGACTGAAGACTTCCACGATTCTTAGTGAGACTGTTGATAGGAAATCTTTCAGATTCGCCACCAATTCATCCATTTTATAAGCTCACAAATACTGTTAAATCAATATTACGATTTCATTTTATATAATTTTCTATTCCCATTCAATTGTCGAAGGTGGCTTACTCGTAACATCGTACACGATGCGGTTAACGTGATCGACTTCATTGACGATCCGCACTGAGATCTTTTGTAAGACATCCCATGGAATACGTGCAAAGTCGGCGGTCATACCGTCGATTGATGTTACGGCCCGAATACCAACGGTGTAATCGTAGGTCCGGCCGTCACCCATGACACCGACTGACTTGATGCCTGGTAATACGGTGAAGTATTGCCAGATTTCACGGTCCAAGCCGGCTTTTTTGATTTCATCACGTAAGATAAAGTCACTATCGCGCACGATTTCTAACTTATCTTCCGTAATCTCACCAATAACCCGAATTCCGAGACCAGGGCCTGGGAATGGTTGACGCCAAACAAGGTCAGACGGCATCCCTAACTTTTCACCGAGTTCCCGTGCTTCGTCCTTAAATAACGTCCGTAGCGGTTCAATCAACTTGAACTGCATGTCTTCTGGCAAACCACCAACATTATGATGTGACTTGATTGTTTGGGCCGTTGAAGTCCCACTTTCAATCACATCGGTGTAGAGAGTCCCCTGTGCGAGGAATTCCATCCCGTTTAACTTCGTGGCTTCTTCATCAAACACTTGGATAAATTCGTTACCAATGATCTTACGTTTCCGTTCAGGATCACTGACACCAGCCAGCTTGCTTAAGAATCGATCCTTAGCATCAACTTTAATGATGTTCAAGCCGAACTTACCTTCCAGGCTCGCCATGACTTGATCGGCTTCGCCCTTCCGCAACAAACCGTGGTCAACGAAAATACTTGTTAATTGCGTTCCAATGGCCTTGTGCAATAACACACCGACGACACTGGAATCAACCCCACCGGAAAGTCCCAGTAAGACCTTTTTGTCGCCAACTTCAGCGCGGATCTTTTCAATCTGCATATCAATGAAGTCATCCATTGACCAGTTAGCTTCAGCTTGGCAAACGTCAAAAGCAAAGTGCCGTAAAATATCATTACCGTAGTCCGTATTCCGAACTTCAGCATGGAATTGAATCCCATATAACTTCCGGTCAACATCTTGAATTGCCGCAATCGGGCAGTTCTTAGAAGTGGCCACCACGTCAAAACCATCAGGTGCCTGAGTAACCAAGTCACCATGACTCATCCACACTGACTGCTCAGCTGGCGTGTTCTTAAATAGGGTCGCCGAGTCACTCGTCACGTCAATGTTCGCCTTGCCGTATTCACGGTTATCAGCTGATTCGACCTTCCCGCCCGCAAGCGTGTAGGTCATCAGTTGCATGCCGTAACAAATCCCCAAGATTGGTAAGCCCAACTTGAAAATCTCCGGGTCAACCCGAAAGGCGCCATCATCGTAAACACTGTTGGGGCCACCAGAAAAGATAATACCTTTCGGGTGACGGGCCTTGATTTCTTCAGCGGTGATCGTGTTCGGAAGTAGTTCCGAATAAACGCCGAAATCACGAATGCGCCGGGTAATCAATTGATTATACTGACTACCGAAATCCAATACCAAAATGGAATCGAAAGACGCGGTATCCGTTTTTGCCAAGTTGTTCACTCCTTTGGATTAATTAATGCTCAATAGGTCTATCATACTGATTTCTAAACGTTCGGTCAACCAGTATGAGAAATTTCTTAGGTGCTAATATTTGCGGAAATACACGGCATCAATCACATGATGCGCAACTTTGTGCAAAATTAAATCCGCACGATTACGGGTTGGCAAGATATAATCATTCAAGTTTTTCAAGTTAACCTCTTCCCAAACACGCTCGGCCATCGCCATCGCGTCCTTCGGATCACCGATCGCCCAAGGATAGAAATAATTCGTCGGATCCTGGAAAGCCGTTTTCATCAGGGCCTTGAAGCGTTCTAAGTACCAATCTTCAATTAAATCGGCATCCGCATCCACATACACTGAGAAGTCCGTAAAATCACTAATGTAGATCGCCTGATTGCTTGGCAATTGCAACACGTTAATCCCTTCAATAATCAAAATGTCAGGATGCGTGATCACGTCAAAGCGGTTTGGCACAATATCATAAGTCTGATGAGAGTATACCGGGGCCTTCGCTAACGGCTTTCCGCTCTTCACATCGTTCAAGAATTGGATCAGCCGCGTCATATCATAGCTTTCCGGAAACCCTTTACGTTCCATCAATTGCATCTTTTTGAGCTCGGCATTCGGGTATAAGAAACCATCCGTCGTAATCAATTGCGTCCGCCGGTCTGGATATAAATATTTAAATAGAATCTCTAATAACCGTGCTGTGGTGGTCTTGCCAACTGCCACACTTCCAGACACTCCAATAATAAAGGGTGATTGGCGGTTCTGGCGGTGTAAAAAAACGGACTCCGTTTCCCGCCATGACAAGTAGTGTTCATACTTGGCCTGCAACAAATGCGCAAACGGCATATAAATATCACGGACATCGTCGAGACTAATCCGGTCATTAAACGCCTCAATTTCGTGCAAATTGGCTGCGGTCAATGGTACTTGATGCTGATTGTTACGATAAAATTGCTTCCACTGTTCACGTGAGAAGCGATAATAGTTCATCTGATCTTCCATGATTTCTGTCTGCCACCATTACTAAATTAATGGGTTGATTATAACATGAAACCCTTATCAAACGCTGATTAAAATTCAAATTAACCGGATTCCTAATTGATAGCCAATAACCATTAATAGCTCGATACTAGTTAACGCTGACCTAGTACCGAGCTATGCTACTGTATCTTATTCGATTTTCAGTTGTGCCGCGACCTCACGAGCCTGACCAAATAACGTCGTAATAATTTCCTTGACTGGCCGAATTGTCGTCATCATCCCCGCCACTTCGCCAGCCATGGGCGTACCATGTTCCATATCGCCATCTTCAACGGCTTTCGCAAATGAACCGTCCGCTAACGCGTGTAATTCTGCTACCGGCGCGTTAGTTTGCTCCAATTGCAAGTATTGCGCCAACATCGGGTTAACTAGCGCCCGTACCGGATCGCGCTGGCTGCGGCCAGTCACGATTGTATCCGTGTCACTGGCAGCCAATACCCGTTGCTTATAACTAGCTGGAACCGGGCACTCCTCAGCTGTCAAAAAGATCGTGCCACACTGCACACCCTGGGCGCCCAGCGCAAACATCGCCGCAATCGAGCGACCATCACCGACACCACCAGCACCAATCACCGGAATATCAACAGCGTCCACGACTTGAGGTAATAATGCCATCGTTGACGTTTGACCGATATGTCCGCCTGATTCTTGACCTTCAGCAACCAACGCATCTGCACCGGCCGCCACCATCTTATGGGCATGGTGGACCGAAGCAATCACTGGGATCACTTTAATACCGGCCGCGTGTAACGGCGGAATATATGAAGTCGGGTTACCCGCACCAGTCGTCACGACCTTGACCCCCTCATCAATGATGACTTGGGCCAGTTCTGGACAGTTCTTCATCTGTAACATTAAATTGACACCAAACGGCTTATCCGTCAGCTTGCGGGTCTCTTGGATCTCTGCTCGCAACTGTTCGGCAGATAACCCCGCTGAACCTAAAACACCGAGTCCCCCAGCTTCCGAAACCGCCCCGACTAATTCATGGGTCGCAATTCGCATCATGGCACCAGAAAAAATGGGATATTGAATACCTAACATTTCAGTGATTGACATCGTCGTTTCCTCCTCAGGTCACTAACAACCGTTCTAACTAGTTGTTAGTATTTTCACGATATTGTGTGCCTAGTCAGCATTAAGGCCATTGTCTCTCACCGACTACTGCACTTGATGAGTTAATTTTAACGCTTATTCCATCGTTATGATAGCGTTTTCTTAGTTATTCCGACACAAGTCCCCAACTGTTCCACTACTGATCATCCTGACGCACCTTAAGATTTCCTTCACAAGTAAAACTAAAAAAAGTACCACTCCAGGTGAATGGAGCGGTACTCACTGTCTTAAACTGACTTAAACTTTTGCTTCATTTAATGTATACAAGGCGTGGTTCACCCGCGCTAGTAACGGTGACAAGCTACCCACCGCGACTAGCGTTAGCTCGTGCATGGCCCGTGAACAGATTGTATATAATAGTTGCCGTTCATCTTCACGTTGGTAATTTTCCTGATTAGCGTTCCACACGATGACCGCGTCAAACTCCAACCCTTTTGCTAAGAAAGACGGGACTACAATGACACCAGGAGCCAAGCGTTGATTTTCAGTTTGAATCAACGTGACCTGCTCACCACGAGCTTTCAGGGCCTTCGTGAGCGCCTCGCATTCTGCTAAGGATTTCCCGATAATTGCCGTCGTATCACGTTCAGAATCGTTCATCGCTAGCTGATCAACGACTTGATCAACCCCTGCTTCAAAGTTAGGCGTCACAACGACATTTGGCAAGTCGCCCTGACGATCAAAAGCCGTGACGGCTTCACCATTGACTAAAATTTCCTTGGTGAAATCAGTAATCTGTTGCGTTGACCGGTACGATTTAGTCAATTGCACGACCCGCGTCTTTTCAGGGTCAAATAATGTGGCCAATTCATTGATCAGCGAATGGCTGTTTTCCTTGGTAAAAATCGCCTGGTTCAAGTCACCGAGCATTGTGAAGCGGGCTTGAGGGAAGCTAAACTTCAGGAACGCTAGCTGAAAGGCGTTGTAATCTTGAATCTCATCCAAGAAGACAAACCGGATGTCACGCTGCCCGTGCTTTCCGGTCATTAAGTCATGCAGGTACATGTAAGCTGAGACCGTTGTTAACGAGATATGACGTTCCTTAATCTCGGCTAGTTTCCGTTCAACCGTAGCATCCCAGTCAGCAGCTGAGATACCGTGATCAGCCAACTTGATGATCTTCGGTACTTCGCGTAAGAAATGCGCGTACTGCATGTTGATGCTCAAGAAACGGTTACGCACGATTTGCGTCCGGGCTTTTCCTAAGCGTTGCATCACAATTTTACGTGCTAAGAATTTAAACTCTTTATCGCCATTCTTAAATTCCCGCGGCTGATTGCCATATAATTGATTGATCTCTTCGCGTGATAAGTCTTGAACCGCTTCTTCGACCCACTTGGAACGCATCTCCGATTCAACCTTGCGATTCAAAATCTTGATTAATTCTTCCTTAGTTGCTGATAACCGGTTCGCTAAGTGGTAGTTTTCGTTGAAAGAGTAGTAAATCGATTTAATCTTTTCCCGGGAAATAATCACTTCATCGTTCAACGTAATGTTACGGAAACGCATGTCCGCTTGTTCCAAATGTCGGCCATACGTTGTAACCGCGTTGAAAAATGCGAGGCTACCTTCCAACTTCGTAATCTTTGCCATCTGCGGTGTATTTTCAGTTTCAAACCGCTGCTGTAAAGTTTCAACTTGCATGTGTGGTAACCGGTACGATGCGTATTGGAAATAAGTCATCTGAACCATGTTTTGTTCACCCAGTTCGGGCAATACTTGGTTAATATAATCATTAAAGAGTTGATTTGGTGAGAACAAGATGACTTGTCCGGCCGTCAAATTACCCCGGTAACGATACAACAAGTATGCGACCCGTTGTAAAACGGACGAGGTCTTCCCGGAACCGGCCGCCCCCTGCACAAACAGGAGGTCAGAACTCGTATCCCGAATAATGGTATTTTGTTCCTTTTGAATCGTCGTCACGATACTCTTCATCTTCACATCGGACTTTTCATCCAACACTTCTAGTAACATCGAGTCACCAACGGCTTCATCAGTATCGTAGACTGTCACGATCTGGCCATTCTCAACCATCAACTGCCGCTTCAACTTCACATTAACGGTCTGTTCACCATCCGGAGTCTGGTACGTCACGTGCCCTAACCCACCGTCATAATAAATACTGGAAATAGGCGCTCGCCAGTCGTAGATCAAAAAGTGATCCGGCGTGTCAGAAAATGAACTGAGTCCGATATAAATCGTCTCAGGCTTAGGCTCACCAGTCTCATGAAAATCGATCCGCGCAAAATAAGCATTCTTTTCCAACTTTTTTAACGTCGATAATTGCTTAGTCGCGTGCTTCCAACTATTCTGCCGCTCATCCATCATCTGTTGTTGCTGCCGCACGGATAATCCGGTCTCCATCATGCCTTCGTAACTATCCGTTTTTATATTGATGTTATTCAGCAAGTCACGTTTAATATCGGCCTGATCTTTTTCCGAGCGCGTAATGGTTTGGCTTTGTTGCTCTTCAGCCACCTTAATTTTCGCAACCACATGATCTAAGTGTTCCTGTTCTGCAGCTTTAATTGACTTAGCCATTGAACGCCCTCCATTCCTAAATATCGAACAATAATTTTATCACTATCGGCGGCCCGACTCAATTAATAACCCATGGCAGCCGCCAGTTTTTGATTTTTTATGTAAATTTGTTTGAACATTGGTCTATCAAAGTTACGATTGTGTTAAACTGGAAGAAATGTAATCGGTTACATATGTTTTTCAACCCGCAGACGCTTATAATAAATGCAACTTAAATTGGAGGTGGCGCCGTTGGTCAATTTAATAGCCATTTTAACCCATTTAGAACAAAGTATCGTCCCACTATTAACTACGCTTGGTAGTTGGTCTTACATCTTATTATTCGCCGTTATCTTTCTTGAAACGGGCATGGTCGTTTTCCCATTTCTTCCCGGCGAATCATTGATCTTTCTCACCAGCACGATGGCTGCAACTCACAGCGACGCCCTCAGTATTCAGATTCTGGTGCCAGTATTCTTTGTGGCTGCTGTAATTGGCGACACTGTCAATTTCGAAATTGGCCGCCATCTGATTCGCTTACCGTGGTTGCAATGCCACCTCCCCCAATCCAAGCAACAACGCGCACAACAATTTTTTGCTAAGTATGGCGCGAAAGCTGTCATGTTTGGCCGCTTTGTTCCACTCGTGCGGACCTTTGTCCCGCTGAGTGCCGGGGCCGCTAAAATGCCGCAACCGACCTTCGCTATCTGGAACTTAGTTGGCGTTGGTATCTGGGTCAGTGTCGGCTGTTCACTCGGTTACTTCTTTGGCTCGATCAGCTTCGTACAAAACCACCTCTCGCTCTGTTTTCTAGGAATTATGGCCGCCGCGCTCATTCCAGCCACAGTGGTTGCGCTGATTAAGACCTGGCGACAACGGACAACACTCAATCTCAAATAAGCGCCACACACAACACGGTTGATCTGCAATCGTGTTTTTTTATTGCTTCTCGCTTTGAAAGGCATATCTTTCCTTTTCAAAACCACTCAAAAAGTGTATCCTTTCAATGACTTATTCGAGTGGAGGGATTCTATGCAACCAATTCAATTAACTGCCTATCAATCTGACTGGCAAAAGCAAGCAACCGAGTATCAAACCTTGTTACGCCAGCAATTACAGGCGAATCTATTAAAAAGTAGTCACGTGGGTAGTACGGCCATGCCCCAATTATTAGCGCGTCCAACAATTGACTTGGCGTTGCTTGTTAAAGATCAGGCGGCTGCCGTAGCTACGTTACACGCACGACCGGTCGCTGGAACGACGCATACTTACGCGACGCAATTAGCTGCTAACGACATCCACGTGATCATTACAACTGATGAACAGCATTATCAGCAATTGCTCACTTTCCGGGATTATCTCAATGCGCACCGGACAGACGGCCGCAAGTATACTGCCATTCGCGAAAAAGGTGTGCGCAATGGACAAGCCGATCTCGCAGCCTACCTACAAATGAAAGTAGCATTCATGGCAAGCATCAATGACAAGGCCCAAGACTGGTTAGCCACTAAGGATCAGCATGAACACCACGACCGGACCGTCCGTGCAGAACTCGTCAACATGTGCCTTATCACCAATCCAGCGACCGGCGATGTCCTGGTTGAAAATAAGATTGACGCACAGTGGTCGGGGTTAACTTTTCCTGGCGGCCATGTTGATCGCGGTGAATCACAAGTAACCGCGATGAAGCGTGAAGTATTAGAAGAAACCGGCTTGCACGTCGATCAATTAAAATTAGTTGGCACCGTAACGTGGGTCGAAAATGCGGACGGCGACGTGTCGCTTGGTACCTTATACACCACTAGTCACTATCACGGTGATTTGCTAGCCGGCTCATACGAGGGGGCCATTAGTTGGCAACCATTGAGCCAACTGACGCCTGACAAATTAGCCCCTGGTGTCGACCAAATCCTGAAAGTTTTCACCGATGCACATGCTAGCGAAGCTTTCTGGGGCTTTGATGATGATCAGCTCCGTGTGTACTAAAACGAATCGAGGTATTTATTCATGGATCAAGTTTCCTTAGTCATTATTTTATTAGCCGCATTATTAATTCCGCTTATCATGGCTAAATTCAAAATCAACAGTTTGCCAACGGCCGTCATGGAAATCATTGTCGGTATCGTAATTGGCCCCAGCGTGTTTAACTTTGTGAACACCTCTGACCTTATCTCACAACTCTCAACGATTGGCGTCATCGTCCTGCTGTTCTTAAGTGGACTTGAAATTGACTTTAGCCTATTTAAGAAGCGGCTCACGGCGTTAACACCTTTAGAACAAAAAAACGCGGTCAACACACCGAAATATTCGCCAGTTCGACTTTCGGTGTACGCCTACAGCACAATTATTGTTCTATCGCTGTTACTCGCCGCTGCTTTTAAAGTCAGCGGCCTCTTCAGTGATTTCTGGCTTGCCGCGATTTTATTTGGCACGATTTCACTTGGTATTGTAATTGCAGCTTTAAAAGAACAGGAATTGCTTAGTAAGGCTTTCGGACAAACGATTCTGCTCATCTCGGTCTTTGGTGAACTTGTACCGATGATGGGACTGACGCTCTATGCATCCGTCTACGGCAGTAACTCACAAAGTCTCTGGTTACTATTACTCATTTTAGCCGTTGCCGCACTATTACTCTTACGGTTCAAACCATTCTTCCGCTTCTATCAAAATATTAACAAATCGACGACACAACTAGATATTCGGTTAGCCTTCTTCTTGATTGTAACGATGGTCACGGTGGCCGAATCCGTCGGTGCTGAAAACATCCTGGGCGCTTTTGTGGCCGGAATCGTCTTGAAACTCTTGAACCCTAGTGAAACGACCCGCGAACGCTTGGATGCTATTGGTTACGGCTTCTTCATCCCGATTTTCTTCATTACGACTGGCGTCGATTTGAACTTACGGACCTTATTAACAAGTGGCAAAACCTTACTATTAATTCCACTATTTTTCTTAGCATACATGGTTGCCAAGATTGGCGGCTACTGGGTCCTAAAGTTACGGTTCAAGCAAGCCAATGCTTTAGCCGGTACCGCGCTGACTGCAACGACAATGACAATGGTATTAGCCGTTCTTCGAGTTGCCAAGTCAATGAAGACAATTACTAGTGACCAGTCCGGCGCTTTCTTACTCGCAGCGCTACTCACTTGTGTCATCTCACCCCTGATTTTTAACAAGTTTTATTCAGCTGAAAAAGAAGACCTGGTCAAAACAGCGGTCCACTTTATCGGCGCTAACTTAAGCACCGTACCCGTTGCACAACAGCTACGAAAAGGCTGGTACGACGTGTCAATGTACACGAATCATCCTGAGAATTATCAAACCTACCACGCGCAAGTGCCAGTGACCTTAATGGAAAACTTCACAGCCCAGGACTTACAGGATCACGGCGTCTTTGACACGGATATTTTGGTACTCGGCCATATTGATGCCGAACGTAACTACGAGCTTGCTAAAGCCGCCAAAGCATACGGTGTACGGCGGATCATCGTTCGGTTTGAAGACCGCAATGTGCTCAACGAACATGAAGATGAACTCCGAGAGCTAGGCGTCGAAGTCTACAATACACCAGAGGCCAACATTACTTTACTGCGCGCCTTAATTGAATCACCGTCAACCTTGCTATTGCTCAATGATACTGAAAACAGCATCTACGAAGTCCGGGTCCTCAACCATCTCTATACTGATGTTCAAATTAAGAACTTACAGTTTGCTCAGGATATTACCATTAGTCAAGTCATACGTAATCGGAAACTGATCGCGCCCAATGGAAATACGACGATTATGTACGGTGACCGCTTAATCTTTACCGGGAATAAGCAAACGGCCGCTCAGATTCGACAAGCCTTAGCAACTGCTAATTAATCGCAGTGCATTTTATGGTAAACTAAACACATTATGGCTTAGTTTTGAACACCAAGTAGAGGAGTAAATAATGGCAACTTTTTCCGTTTACATGATTCGTCATGGTCAAACTTACTTTAACAAGTACCGCCGAATGCAGGGCTGGTGTGATTCCCCCCTCACAGCTGTCGGCGAACAGGACGCTCGCAATGCAGGTAAAATGCTCAACGGTATTGATTTCGATGCCGTTTACGCCAGTGACATGACGCGGGCAATGCGCACCGCAGAATTAATTCTTCCTGCCAGTGGCAATACCGATTTGACGGTTCAACCAATGGCTGCCTTCCGTGAAGCCTTTTATGGCTATTTTGAAGGTGATGATACGTCGCAGACCTGGTTCATGGTTGGTGCGCCCCATCAAGCACCTAGTTTGTCCGCAATTATTGAACAATACGGCATCGAAAAAGCCAAAGATTTCTGTAAAGAAGCTGACCCGTTCCATCGCGCCGAAAATAACGCCGAATTCTGGCAACGGGTCAATGGCGGTCTCGATACGTTACGTGCTCACCATCACGACGGGGACAAAGTTTTGGTCGTCAGCCACGGCAATACGATTTACAGTATTGCTGCTCGTTTTGCCGCACTGACCTCACCAGCACGGCCCCAAAATGGGAGCGTCACGAAATTCACAATTAGCGACAACGATGTGACGTTAGACTACTTTGGCCGCAAAGACCATCTCGACTAAATAAGGAGAAACACATGGCTCAATTTTCAATTTACTTTGTTCGACACGGACAGACTTTTTTCAACTTATATAATCGCATGCAAGGCTGGTCTGACTCGCCGTTAACTGAATACGGACAAGCCACCGCAACCAAGGTCGGTCAAGCACTAGCGAACACGGCTTTTGACTACTACTACAGCAGTGATTCTAAGCGGGCAATCGACACCGCTCAGCTCATTCGACAAGCGGCGGGTGCCACCGCCCAGCCCTTTAAAACACTGATGAACTTTCGTGAAGTTTTCTATGGTTATTTCGAAGGTGACGATTCAAGTCGGACCTGGTCACTAGTTGGCCGCCAATACGGGGTCACCAGCATGCACGAACTTCTTGAACACGTGCCTATCGATCAGACTCGCGACCTGATGCGTGAAATCGACCCTTGGCATGAAGCTGAAGACAACTCGATGTACTGGGAACGGATCAACCAGGGCTTTGACTACTTGAAAGCTCACCACGATCACCATCAAAAAGTCCTCGTGGTTACCCACGGCACGACAATCCGCAGTATGGTCGCACATTTTGCTCCTGAAATCGACATCACGAACGGCCCCAAAAACGGGAGCGTCACTCGCATCGACATCAATGGCGATCAAATTCGCGTCGTCGATTATGCGCAAGACTTAGCTGACGTGAAAGTCAATCAACACTTATAATTTTGCTCATCAAACAAAACGCTCGCAACCACTGACTGGTCGCGAGTGTTTTTATATTGGCTCTGAAATAACTGTTGTTGGTAATTAACTAAATACGTGATTACTGGCGACAGATATCTTTATTTGTATTTTAATCATGGGCTATTGAACAATTCGAATTGAAAAAGGTGCTCGCCATTGTTTGACTAAGCACCCGTAGCACTATTCGCAACATCAATTGACAGAGAACCAACTCGGCTATCTTATCAATGATGTCCTTAAACTTTGCTGGTTAAAGACGTGTTTGAAGAATTCAGGTATGCTACCCCAATTCAAACTATTTTTTCAAAAAAGCAAGCACGTTCTTCTTAGACGGTTTCATGCTTCCTGCTAAGAACGCAATTACGACTGCCACAACAGCAAACAAAAGTTCCCAGACTGACCAATTAAAAACTACCGTTAAAGCTAACATAATAGCAGCTGCAATTATCAAGACGCCATCTCTGGGGCCTAAATTCAGATACGGATACATCATCATCAGACGTCACTTCTTTCACTATTTGTTGTACTCAACCAAGACTATACACAGAATTACTGACGAAATTAAGAAACCCCTCCGAGAGGTAGTGCGTTGACCGGGTGTAACAAGAAAATTTTGTAAAGTCTTGGCAACAGTGCGTCTATCTCAGGTCGGAAGAAGTCTAAGAATAACCCAAATATTCATTTAACTGGCAAATTCTATAATTAATCCGAACAGAAATTAAAAAGCCCAAAGCAATCACTTACAATGGTAGTAGCTAATTCCAACCAAATA
>NZ_JBMNVY010000025.1:0-44353 GCF_049745435.1 Lactiplantibacillus sp. YT640 | reverse complement strand
CGTTTAGGTGTTGTCATCGGAATGCCTCGATTCGTTTTTCCTCAGATTATACCTGAATTTTTAGTTTTCAGACAGTCCCTAGTATCAAAATGGAAAATAGCTTTTTTATCCTTAATCGTTTGCCAAACTCTGACCCCATAATTACGGCCAGCAACAGCCCACAACTCACATACCCAGTGAGCTGATTACTATCCAGCTTAAATCCAACCTGAACCCCCGTCGAAAAGTAAAGTGCCGCAATGTATATCAGCAAGTAAATCCCTGTAATAACTTGAATTCGTCTGTAGCTATTCATATGTCTCCCCAATTTAGCAGTTCTTAGAATAAAACTATACTAAAAGGAAACCAATAAGCCAATGCTTTTTTCAGCTATGTAGCACCTGTAATTAAGCATCGTTAAAATAAAAAATCTTCAACAATAAATATTTCAATCCCGGTTGTTCAACTTTAGAACCGTGCGCAAGGCCGATTAAGAAGCTACAGTCAGGTACGCTCAATGGCACTATCTTACGCATCCACGTCTGTTCCCAAAACAGATAACCACTGTCACAACTGTAGCCAACAAATCCTTGATTATTAAATTAGTAATGCTCATTTTATACATTTAAGTTGACTCGCTTCTAACCAAGGATAGGTCATCAAGGTGATAGCGCTACTCTTCGAAATTTTTTGTTAACAATTCAACGTTTCTTACCCATCAAAAAAGGCCAAACGCATTGCGCCTGACCACTAAAATTAACTCGTAGTGAAGGTGATAAATACCTCGTTCTAAACTGGCGCAATCAAATAATACCCGCCACTAAGTCCAATGAACAAGTAGATCAAATGCCGGACTGTCGTCATGGGTAGCCGCGGCAGAATTCGTGCCGCCAGCGCCGTCCCAATGACCGCACCTACCATACCAATCATAATATGGGGGAGCAAGACTGGCGTCAGAATACCGTTCAGTACGCGGACTGTCGAAATATAGACCACATCGATCAAAAAGAAAGTCTGCAAATTTCCCAAGTAATCCGCAGTCGTATCGGCAAGTGATAGAAAATAAAGGGCCATCAGCGGGCCGCCAATACCGAATAACCCATTGAAGAACCCCGAAATAATCATGAAGAGACCGGCTAACCACCACGGATAAGTCTGATTTGCCGCACGTTTGCTCAGACTAAAGTACCCGGCTAACGAAACTAACAGCGCACCTAATAACCGTCGTAATAATTGCACATCTAAAACTTGACCAAGATGTACCGAATAGGCCGCCACACTGGCATAAACGATAAACGGCACAATAATCTGACGAAAGTGGATATGCTGATGATAACGCCAAACTAATGTTATGACACTGGCTGCCATAATAACGCCCGCCACGGCCGCACTTTGAGCAATCGGAAACAACTGTGGTAAAAAGATCATCATGACGATGGCCGCACCAAAGCCCGTTAACCCTTTGACCAGACCAGCCAATAATCCGGGTAAGAAAACCAATAACCATACCATCAACGTATCCTCTTTTCATCATAATAAAAAAGAACCGGGTCACCCAGTTCCAACAAAATCTAAATATGAATTAGTAACACAAAAATCATCACTGAGACTAGACCAATCACCACTGATAAAGTCATTGAACGCGTGCGATAAGCCACAAATCCAACGAGAATAGCAGAAATAATCATCCCCAGATTGCCAGAAGTGATCACTGCGTACTTACTATCGATAAAGACACTTTTAACAACTAACGCCGTGAATAGTGAGACGGGTACGAACCGCATCCATTCATTAAACCATTCTGGGATCTTCCGCTTCGTAAAGAACAGTAGCGGGAAAAAGCGTGGTATGAAAGCCACACACGCACAAAAAATGACCAACCAAAAATGGTCCATACTACTCATTGAGCTGACTGATTGCATAAGAAAAACCCCTCTGTGCCCTACTTGTCAGATTCTTCCATGGCTGTTTGGCCAGTAGGATCGTGAACCTTATAGAGTAAATGACTTTCTGGCTTATGTGCCAACAAGTAACGTTCAATAAAGTAACCGGTCAACGACGCGAGTAATGTTGACACCACTAGGCCCAGCGTACTCTTCATTAAGACCAGAAAACCTATCGTTAGAACGCCAGACAAAACTGCCACTAAGATAATCAAGCGGCTCTTAGCTTGCATAATTGCCATATAAATGAATAGTGCCGTCAGCGCAAAATCCACCACTTGGAGATTAATCGTCAATGCACTGCCAATCAAACTACCGATAATATTACTTACCGTCCAAAATAATAACGAATAGTGTTCGACCATTAAGGCCTGCGATGGCTTCCAATGCTTGTCCGTCGCAAACTTTAAATAGTTGACCGCGTAATTTTCATCATTCATCGAAAACGCAAACGTTAAAATGAACGGTAATGATTGCCCCTTCAGATAGCGCGATAAGCTGGAACCTAATAAGGCGTACCGTAACTCCAAGAAAAACATCATCAAAATAATGGTTGTCATCGGTGCATTAATCGTCAACATCGATGCAATTAAAAATTGGGCACCACCGGAAAAGACCATTACCGAAATTAACGCTGTCAGTAGATGGTTGAACCCGGCCGCATGCAATAAAACCCCACAAGCTAACCCGATGGGAATATAGCTAAGCCCAAGCGGCATTACTGTTCGTAATACCACTAACCAATTTGGCTCGTTCTTTTTCACCAAGAATGCCTCCAGTACCATACCAGTAAAGAATTCTAGCAACAATAGCGAGTGTCAAATTACTTAGACACTCGGACTTAATTTTAACATGTTTTTTATTGCAATCCTACACCTTGTTAAGTTTTTAAGTGTATGTAAGCGGTATCAATGCCATTTTTTACTTGAAATGTTGTCCCAGAATCACTAAGTCATTCGGTCGGCCACCTAATTCAGCGACTTCTGGCAGAAACCCCCACTGTTCGTACCCAAACTTTTTGAACAGCTTAATGCTTGGAATATTACTTGAAAAAATATAAGCGATAATCGTTGTTAATCCCAACACAGGTAATTGTTTAGGAACTAATGTCAAAACCTGGCTACCGATTCCCTGTCCTTGAACACTGCGATCCAAATAAACTGAAATTTCAGTCGTCTTTGCATACGCTGCCCGTCCATAAAATGGTGACAGACTAACCCAACCGACTACTGAGTCGTCCTTTAAAACAACCCACAGCGGATAGTGTTCAGGGGTATGACTCAAAAACCAATTTCGACGTTGCTCAACCGTAACTGGTTTAAGATCAGCCGTCACTTGATGACTGGGAATCGTTTGATTGTAAATATCTACAATAATGGGTAAATCTGACATGGTTGCAGTTCGTAATGATACGCTCATAGGTGACTTTCACTCCATTCGGTTTAACTACTGTTATCAGTCTTCATTATACAGTTAATCGTGGATCATGCTAACAAATTCTACATAAATGGAACCGCAATTTATCCGCAAAGCTAGCATTCAAATATTAGCAAAAAAAGAAAGAACACTCAAACTGGAACGCTTGTAGCGAATAGTCGAAGTAGTGGCTAAGATAGGCACACAGCTTAATTTAGGAAATAATTTTTAACAAAGCACCTCATAATTATCCCGATTTAAACGTTGCTTTTTTAGCATCGCCAAATGAAGACTATTAGTACTCTTTTATCATAACATCCGCAGCCGTTCAACTTGGTCATCCTTGACAGTGCCTTTTTGAAATTACTCTGGATGCTAATTATTTTTAATTAGCTAAATCAGTGGCACAGCCCTGGTCATTAGTTGCCTGTCATGAATCACTATTGCCAACAAAAAAATCCTCCTTGAGCAGGCAAGTCTCAATTACTAGCTTGCCTACTCAAAGAGGAATATATCTTTTAAGAAATATCTCGTAGCGTTTACTAAGCTAATGCACCCACAGAATCCAATACACTAACTGCTATAATTTAGTTGAACCAGCTCTTAACCCCGCGCCACATCCGTACAAAGATATTTGCTTTGTCGATGGACTTCTTAGGCGTTACATTGATGGTCATATTCTTACTAGTCGTTCCGTCAACTACCTTGATAGCTTTCTTGCTTAGGTTCAAGTTAACAGTACCGACAGTCTTGCCATTCTTAACGGGTGCTTGTAATTTACCATCGGTTGTCGCCGACTTCTTCAAGCTAACCTTACCAGTAACGGCACTAGCATCCGTCCCGGTTGGCAAGTAAATCTTGGTTGCACCACTATTTGAAACGAGTTGCGACGTTAAGGACTTCCCATCTTGGACATCAACGGCTTTCACACCATTGATCTTGCCATTCTTGTTAATCGTCGTAGTCGTGTAGTTGTGGTAAACATATGACATGATTTCAGCCGTTTGAGTGAAACGTTCCGTCCCACTATCGTTAGCGGCACCGGCATGCATGACGACCGTAATGATCCGGTTACCATTGCTAAACTTAACGGTCCCAGTGAAGGCATTCCCAGCCTTAGTGGAAGTCCCAGTCTTCAAACCATCCACAGGAAGTGCGGAGTAATGTTTAACTAATCCTTTGAGCATGTAGTTTCGGTTATCCATCTTGGTTGCTGAACTAGTACCCTTTTCAAACCAAGCATGGGCAATACTAGAAGTCTTTAAAACTTCTGGGTAATCTGATAATAGCTTTTGCGCAACGGTAGCAACATCTTGTGCTGACATTTCGTTTTCAGCACTGGCGGCAACGGTACTGTACCCAATTGTGCTGCCAACCTCTTTATTGGTTAATCCACTGGCATTAATAATGGTAGCGTCCGTGATCCCCCATGCTTTAGCCGTCTTCCGCATCAAGCTAACAAACTTATGGGGCGTCCCGGCTACCGCGTCACCCAAGGCTGTGATAGCGGCGTTAGCGGAATAGATTTCAGTCGCGTTATATAATTGCCGCACTGAATACGTCTTCGTTGATAATAACGGTACGTTCGCATATTCCGTGTTTTGGCTCATCTTAGCGACTGCCTTGCTAACACTGATTTTTTGATTCCAAGACAACTTACCTTCATGGATCGCCTTAAGCACTAAATATGTACTTAACATCTTCGTCATTGATGCGATCGCCATTGGCTTACTACTGTTCTTATCATACAGGATCTGACCGGTCGACGCGTCAACCGCAATGGCGGCTTTCGCAGAGATCGATGGTGTACTGGCTGCTTGGGCCTGGAGGTCAGCCCCCGCAATGCCTAAACCAGCTGTACTAAACGTGACTGCCGCAACGAGGGCAATCATAACTTTCTTTAACTTTCCCGCAAATCTCATTTCTCAATTATCCCTTTCTTAATTGCTAATGCTAGTTTTAGTTTAAATAATTATGTCTGTGGAAACAAGTTAATTTATCATATCCGATTGTTTTTTTGTTAATGGGTGGTCATGTTTAACTGGCAAATGAATAACAAAGCTTGTCTGCTCATCATCACTTTGCGCATAAATATAGCCGCCGTGGTGATCCACGATACTTTGGGCAATCGCTAAGCCCAGTCCAGAACCCCCGGTCGCCTTAGAACGCGATTCTTCAACCCGATAAAACCGTTCAAATAAGCGTCCCAACGACTCAGCTGGAATACGCTGACCATCATTCGTGACGTGAATCACGACTTCTTCACCACGTTGTTCAGCTTGTAATACTACGTTTTTAGCACCAGTTCCATATTTAAACGCATTAGTGATCAAATTGCTGAAGACCCGCCCCAGCTTTTCAGCATCGGCTTCAATGTAAATAGGCTGCGTGCCACTTTCTACTTCAATCTTCAGATGCTTCTTGTTCGCTTCCAGCTCAAAGCTTGCCGCTAACTGTTCTAACATGGCCGTCAAGTTTAACCGATTAATGGCCAACGGTGTCTCTGTCTGCCGTGATTTCGTATATTCAAACAGATCTTCAACCAGTGACTTCATTTGTGTTGCCTTCAAATAGGCAATATGCGCATATTTAATTAAATCCTCTTCTGATTGGTACTGTTTGTTCTCAATTAAGCCTAAATAGCCGATAATTGACGTCAACGGCGTTCGAATATCATGACTGACATTCGTAATTAACGCATCCTTAGACCGCTCAATTTCCCGTTCCTCGTCCATCGAGTGGATTGCCGAGTCTACTAAGGCATTAACACTTTCAACGACTCGTTGTGTATCACCAGTCAGATTAAAGTCAATCCGATGGTCAAAGTGGCCGGCCGCAATATAATGCAACTCACTAATAATATGTCGTAACTGCATCTGTTTGTATCGTCGAATTAATCGCCAATATAATACGAAACCGTCCGCAATCAGCATCAGTCCAATAAAGATGTTTTCATAACTCCATAGCTGGTAGTTATTGGGACCAATGGTAATCGATCGTTTAATTTGGAAAATACCGCTCTGTAACCCCGGATTATGCGCAATCGTACTGTTGATCAGTACTACGATCGACAAGTTTAAAAGGAGTAGCAAAATCACCGTCACTACCCCTTCAAAAAATAATTCACTTTTTTCGCGTCCCGTTAATTTCAAAAGCTAACCCTCACTCTTAACGCGATTCGATCTTATAGCCAACGCCCCAAACGGTCTGAATGACTTTTTCTCCATCCGTGGCTTCTTCGATCTTATCCCGCAAATGACTCACGTGCACCATCACGGTCTTAGCTGAGACAATACTTTCTTGCTGCCAAACACGTTCAAAAATATCATCAGCTGAAAAGACTCGGTTAGGATGACTTGCGAGCAAATACAAAATACCAAATTCTAACGCGGTTAATTGAATATCCTTACCCGTCAACGTTTTAACTTCGTGCGAATCTTTATTGATCGTTAACGGTCCAATGTCCAAAATATCAGGCTCGGTAGTCGTCACGTTATTTTCAGAACGTCGTAATAGTGACTTGACCCGTGCCATAATTTCAAGCGGATTGAATGGCTTGGTGACGTAATCGTCAGCTCCCGTAATCAAGCCCTGAATCTTGTCCATATCGCCAGTCTTGGCCGACAAGACTAGGATTGGAAGTTGGGAATCTTTCCGTACTTCTTTGATGACCTCAATCCCATCCATTTCAGGCATCATGATATCCAAAATCATTAACGCAATATCAGGATTCGTATTTAATTTAGTCAAAGCTTCACGGCCATTATAGGCGCTAATTGGTTCATAGCCTTCGTTTTTAATATAAATTTCTAATAGTTGTGCAATTTCTTTGTCGTCATCGACTACTAAAATTTTCATCTTATTTTTCTCCTTAAATAATTCTGTTTTTATTTTACCAAAAAAGCGTCCGGGCTTGGCAGTTAACGATTGATTTTAGAGAAAACGCAACTATTCCGCGTCATTTGCCGTACGGTGAACTAATAACCAGGTATAGTATCCACCTACTAAGATCAATAATCCCGCCGCAACCCATATCGTCCGTAATGTCCACCACCGCTGCAATATCGCCGAAACAATCGCGCCCGTAGCAAAGCTCAACACTAATTCCCAATACACTAAACCAGTGTCAAGCTCCATGCGCACGCCTGTCAACCAATAATTCGTCAGCGCGATCGTTGCCTTCTTGAGATTACCGGTAGAGAACACGTTATTATAGCCGTGGCCGGCGATTGCGCTGAAGGCTGTCGTCTGCATCGCCATCACGAATGCGAGTGGTGGGACCACCATCGCATTACTAACAGTCGCTGGTAGCATGCCGACCATTAAACAAACAACCAGCTCTGCCACCAAAACGGGCAAGCGCCAGTAGTGTGACCGCGCGCCCAACCATTGTTTCAGTATACCCACGACAATCACACCTAGTGTAAAAAAGAGGACTGTTGCTAATTTAGTCAACACACCCGGTAAATTCCACTGTGCCACATCAACACTGAGAAAAATCAAATTACCCGTTTGACCAGCTGCTAAGACACCACCCCGTTGGATGAATGTGTATGCGTCAATAAAGCCACCGATACAGGTTAAGCCCAAGCCAATTTCTCGTAACTGGAATAAATGGCGTGACTGAAACCGTTGCATCTACTCACCTACTTAATATGTTGAATTTGGCACCTCACTAAACTGGTACAATACGTTTTAATAAGTCCATCATAGCGCAATTAATCATCAGTACCTAACGAAAACGCGCCTTTTAACCCATGACAGGTTAAGAGACGCGTTCATAATCATCACATCATTGCTGATGATTCTATTGTTAGCTATTTTGGGTGGTTAAATAATCATTAAACGCTGGTGCGAAATGGGCATCAACTACCTTAACGTGGGCCGCTTTGAAAACTGACCGAATCGTCGCAACTTGCGTCTGCTTGTCCATCATCCGCTGTTGCTGGATTTTTTCACGCAAATAATTTGTCACATCAATCTGCTTACCGCTATCATCAGTTACAGCCGCAGTCTTAGATCGACGACTGACAACGTTGATAATTTCATAAGTTGGTTTGTCTTTCGTGTCGGCAGTTGCCATAACTGTTTTGACCGGTTTCGTGACATAGTGTCCCACTCGTAGTTTAGCTGTGGCCTGTACAATTGCTGGTGCTAGAGTTTGATTATAACTGTCAAACTGCGCTAATTTTCCAGCAGTTGTGTGCGCTTGTCGATTATTCTGATATTTTCGCACTTGCGAATCAAAGCTAGCACCCGCATTCAGTTCAGCAATAATTTTTTGCGCTTGCTTCTCATTGGCCGTCGCAATGTGTTGAACCGTTGTCATTGGCATATAAGCTGCTCGGGCTTTTTTTAGTTGCGCTTTAGTCACTGGATACTTAGCACTAACGGCTTTCTCCATCAATAAATTCGCTTTGATTTGCGATTTTAAACGCGGTTCAGTGACATGATTACGTTCTAAAATCATGTGATAATTTGCGCCCGCCTGCCGTTTGAATGCTTTTAATTTAGCAGTTACTTCAGCTTGTGAAACATGATATCGTTGATTAAGGACTTTGTTTAGAGTCAATTCTTGAACAGCCTGTTGCGTCGTCGCTTGGTTTTCAATTTGTTTAAATACTTCCGCTTGTGTGACCTGGCCAGCATCTGACTTGACCAATGTCGTAGCCTTCGCTTGACACCCTGTTAACATGACTGCGACGACTAGACTCGCACCTACCCCTATTAACCGATACTTCATTTATATTAGCCCCTTTCTTTGCATCACTAATGCCACGATATCATTAAAAATCTAATGAACTTAATAAGTAACACAATCGTGTACAGAGCTAGTATCAACGTCCCAACAAGAAAGAAACACTACGGTCAATCTACACGAACGTTACATCTGCCTATATCTTCCGCTGGTACTCACCAGACAAAAAAACGTAGAACAAAGTTGATGTTCTACGCTTACTTGATGCTTATTCAACTAAACCAATCAGACTGACTCATACGATATCGTCATTTTAACCGTTGACTGAATAGTTCGGTGCATTCTTTGTAATTTGAATTTCATGTGGATGTGATTCGCGGAGCCCAGCGCCAGAGATTTCAACAAACTGGGCGTTTTCGATCAAGGCATCAATGTCTTTAGCGCCAACGTAGCCCATGCCAGAACGTAAACCACCTAACATTTGGAAGATAATATCATCAACGCTGCCTTTGAATGGCACACGTCCTTCAACACCTTCTGGAACTAACTTGTTCGCTTCGTTCACGCCGCCTTGGAAGTACCGGTCAGACGAACCATGAGCTTGTGACATCGCCCCAACGGAACCCATGCCCCGATAGAACTTGTATTGACGGCCATCGTCAAAGACAACCTCACCCGGTGCTTCGGCTGTTCCGGCTAACATACTCCCAAGCATCACGGCGTTGCCACCAGCAGCGAGGGCCTTAACGATATCACCGGAATACTTGATCCCACCATCAGCAATGATAGCTTTGCCGTATTCGCGAGCAACGCTGGCAGAATCATAAACCGCTGTTAATTGTGGCACCCCGACACCAGCGACAATCCGGGTCGTACAGATTGAACCAGGGCCAATCCCCACTTTAACAACATCAACACCAGCTTCAAATAAAGCACGCGTGCCTTCTGCCGTCGCAACGTTACCAGCAATCAATGTCTGCTTAGGGAAGTGGGCCCGAATTTCCTTGATCTTCCGAAGCACACCAGCGGAATGACCATGAGCCGTATCAATAACGATGGCGTCCGCACCAGCGGCAAATAGGGCTTCAGCCCGGTCAAAGGTATCACTAGTGACCCCAACAGCCGCAACGGCCAACAAGTGATTGTTGGCATCAACGGCAGCGTGTGGGTGATCATCATCCTTAACGACCGCTTTGATCTTCTTAACTTCTTCAGCCTGCGCTTCAATGCTTAAGTTCTTATGGATAACAGCTAAGCCACCTTGGTTGGCCATCGCGATTCCCATTGCGGATTCTGAAACAGTATCCATTCCCGCACTAATAATTGGAATATTCAGCTGTAAATTATCGGCAAGTTTAACACCTAAATTGACTTCATTCGGTAAAACATGACTTTCGGCCGGAATTAATAGTACATCATCGAACGTATAACCCTTTTTTCCAAACTTTGTATCCCAATTAGACATTGAACGTTAGCTCCTTATGTTTTTATTTTTATCTGTAAAGGTAACAAAACATCGCGATAAATGCAAGGGGTTGCGCAGATTTTCAGAAAGTTCTTATTTTAAGCCTGTAACGCCCAACCGAATGTTCCAGGTTGGGCCGAGCGTACTTCACACACAACTTTCATTCAGTCATTACATCCGTATCACCAGTTTAAAAGCTAACTAGGTGAATAACAAGCAATGACCACTTGCAATCGACAAAAAGACAAGCCAATGCACGCCATCAGCTTGTCTTTCAGTCCGAGCCTAAAACATGCTCGTCGTAATATTAAAGCGCCGCTTCAACCACATCCGGGCGAAGAAGACGACGACGGCAATGATCAAGTACGCGATTCCTGGTAAGACCGGGTTCAATGGTCCTTGAATCATTGACATGGTTGTAAAGACTAACATCCAAACGATGATAGCCAGTACTGACCACGCGATTTTCTTCCATAACGAAACTTTCTTGCCATCTTTAGCAGGCATTAAGTATTCGAATAACTTAGCAACGCCCAAACCACCAATGGCGGACGTAATCAGAATAGCGGTGATCCCGTTGGCACCAGCTGAATTCTTAGTAGCGTTCGTGCCGATGAAGCCCATGATCCCGTACATTAAGCAGAAAATCATGAATAGCATCAAGCCATTATCCAGCGCCGTGACCCAATAGTTTGCCTTTTGACGTTCTACCGGTGTCTTTTTTGGATTCACAATCTCTTCGGTCCGTTCTTGAACGGTCCCGTATAATTGACGAGCCGTGGTTCCCCGACCTTGTTCCGCTAACAATGTAGACGTCATTTCATTCAGAACTGCCGTCTTTTTCTCACCACTCAACGCTGTGGCATCAAGTGACTTGCGCATCTGACGCATATATTCAGCATTGCGCTTCGTCAACTCAGTCGCTTCGTGAACTGGCCGTTCTGCGGCTTGAGCCTGTTTGGCCCCGGCCGCGGCGTTCCTAGGTGTCTTTGAAGTTTCGCTCTCACTCACTATACAATTGCTCCTTTCAGCTTAAACGTTGAAGCGGAATTCGACGATGTCGCCATCTTGCATGACATAGTCCTTACCTTCCAAACGCAGCTTACCATTTTCCTTGACCTTTGCTTCTGAACCGGCTTCATCCAAAGCATCGTAAGACATCACTTCAGCCCGAATAAATCCACGTTCAAAATCAGAGTGAATAATTCCCGCTGCTTGAGGGGCCTTAGTACCGCGTTTAAACGTCCAAGCCCGGGTTTCCTTACCACCAGCCGTGAAGAAGGTTTCCAGTCCTAATAGCTTGTAAGAAGCCCGAATCAGCTTATTCAAGCCAGGCTCTTCAACGCCTTCAGCTGCTAAAAAGTCGGCCTTGTCGTCATCATCTAGTTCGGCAATTTCTTCTTCAGTTTCAGCAGCAACACCAATGGCTTGGGCTCCTTCTTGCTTAGCATAGTCCGCAACCACTTGGAAATACTTAGAGTTTTCTGGATCGGCCATGTCATCTTCGGCAATATTGGCTACATACAGCACTGGCTTAGACGTTAATAAGAATAAGCCCTTGACGATTTGTTGGTCATCTTCGTTGAATTCTAGTGAACGCACGGGTTTGCCGGCTTCCAAGGCAGGTTTGATCTTTTGCAAAACAGCGAGCTCAGCCTTAGCTTCTTTATCGCTCCCCTTAGCAGCCCGTTGCACTTTAGCCAAACGCTTATCAACAGCTTCTAAGTCCGCTAAACTCAATTCTAGATTAATTGTTTCAATATCATCTTGCGGATCGACTTTACCCGTCACATGGGTGATATTGTCATCATCAAAGGCCCGGACCACGTGCACAATTGCGTCAACTTGGCGGATGTTTTCAAGGAACTTGTTCCCAAGTCCTTCACCCTTACTAGCACCCTTGACGATCCCGGCGATATCCGTAAATTCAAAAGTCGTGGGAACGACCTTCTTTGCGGGGATGATTTCTTGAATTCGGTCTAGTCGTTTGTCGGGAACTTCAACCATCCCAACGTTGGGGTCAATCGTCGCAAATGGATAGTTGGCCATTTCGGCGCCCGCCTTCGTAATTGCGTTAAACAATGTGGATTTACCAACGTTTGGTAACCCAACGATACCTGCTGTAAGTGCCATATCGGTTATTCACTCTTCCTTTTTTAATAATTAAGCTTGATCGGCTTTGCTTTCTAATACCTTTTTGAGTTTTTTATTGAACTCACGACGTGGCATCATGACCACGTGACCACATCCCGTACATTTAATCTTAATGTCAGCGCCCATCCGGGTAATTTCCCAGCGATTGACACCACACGGATGCGCCTTTTTCATCTCGACAATATCACCTAAATCATACATGCGCAACGCCCCTTTATAAATTAATTAATTTAAATCAATACTGAGAATTTCTAAAATCCGTGTCAAATCTTCATTTGACAAGTACGGAATTTCAATTTTCCCTTGATCAGCTTTGTTCGCCTTAGTTTGAATCGAAACGGCCGTCCCAAACTTCTCTTGTAATTGTTCTTCACTCGCACGGATGTACGGTGACTTCTTGGGTGCAACTTTTTTGGCCGGCTCCTTGGACTCGCCGTTATAACGCGCCACGATTTGTTCCAACTGACGGACCGTCATGTTATCCTTCACGACGCGCTTCGCTAATGGCGCTAACTTGGTTTTATTCTTCAAAGACAAAAGCGTTCGAGCTTGGCCCATGGACAGTTGGCCCTTTTGGATATACTGTTTGACCCCATCTGGCAAGCCCAATAACCGCAAATAATTAGCAATATATGGCCGACTCTTGCCTAGGCGCTTTGAGACTTCCGCCTGCGTCAACTTCAGCTTCTTCATCAACGAATCGTAGGCCGCAGCTTCTTCAAGCGGAGTTAAATCTTCCCGTTGTAGATTTTCAAGCACCGCTACTTCCATCATTTGTTCTTCGGTAACATCACGGACAATGGCTGGAATAGTCGTTTGATGAGCGAGCTTCGACGCCCGAAAACGCCGTTCACCAGCAATGATTTCATATTTATTCAGCTCGGCATCCGGTTGTCGTACAATGATTGGCTGGAAAACGCCGGACTTTTCAATCGAGCTGGCGAGCTCCTTAAGTGCCGTCTGATCAAAAGTTCGCCGGGGTTGGTACGGATTGGCATGAATATCCTTAAGATCTAGATCAACCACGGCTTCTTCACTAGCTGGTTCGTTAACATCGGCAAACAGGGCTCCAATACCGCGTCCCAGCGCCTTATTATCTTTATCTTTACTTGCCATGAGCGGCCAACACTTCCTTTGCTAGAGCTAAGTAGACTTGCGCACCTTTCGAACGGGCATCATAATCGACAATCGATAGGCCGTGGCTAGGTGCTTCAGATAACCGCACATTGCGGGGAATAATCGTCTTATAGACGGCGTCCTTAAAGTATTTCCGAACTTCTTCGTTGACCTGGGCTCCGAGATTGGTACGGGCATCGTACATAGTCAATAGCACGCCTTCAATTCGCAACTGTTTATTAAAATGTTTTTGTACGAGCTTGATCGTATTCAATAACTGACTCAGCCCTTCCAAAGCATAGTACTCGCTTTGAACCGGAATCAAAATCGAATCACAAGCCGTAAACGCATTAATGGTCAGCAAGCCTAACGACGGTGGACAATCGATCAAAATATAATCATAATCATCCTTCACGTCATCGATGGCATCACGTAAGCGGGTCTCACGTGCCATCATCGGTGTCAGTTCGATTTCTGCCCCAGAAAGCTGAATTGTAGCCGGAACGATATCTAAACCCTTATGACTCGTTGGGATAATGGTTTCTTTAATGGGAACGTCATTGATTAAAACGTCATAGATTTCACGTTCGATGGTCGACTTTTGAACACCTAAACCACTGGTCGCATTCCCTTGCGCATCCGTGTCAATTAATAAAACTTTTTGGCCTAATTCGACCAGACTAGCCCCGAGATTAATACTCGTGGTTGTCTTGCCAACGCCACCTTTTTGGTTAGCGAGTGCAATTACGGTTCCCATAATTATTGATCACCCCTTGGTTGATTTTTTGGAATTTCAATCGTAATCCGATACCCGTCATCCGTATCCTCTTCATGGGTCTTCACGGGTAAGCCGGCATCAGTTACCATCTTAATTGATTTTTTGATCGTATTCACAGCAATTCGCGTATCGCCGGTCAACCCCCGTGCACGTTTGCGTTTGGGCTTCGGCGGCGTTTGGGTCTTCGCCACTAGCTGTTCTGTTTCTTTGACCGTCAATTGATCATCAAGCACCCGTTTCAAAACCGCAGCCTGTTGCTCCACAGCCAAGTTGAGTAGTGCGCGGCCGTGCCGTTCGCTGATTTGTCGCTGCAACAACGCCGTTTGAACCGGCTGTGCTAACTTCAACAATCTCAACTTATTCGCAACTAACGACTGACTTTTGCCCAATTCTTTCGCTAGCGCCGATTGCGTTAATTGGTTGAGTTCCATCAGTTCTTGGTAGGCCCGAGCCTCTTCAATGGCCGTTAAATCTTGTCGCTGTAAATTCTCGATCAGCGCCATTGACGCGGTTTCACCATCATCCATCTTTTGAATGATGGCCGGCACATCTGCCCAATGAAGTGAAGAAATGGCGCGGAACCGCCGCTCACCAGCGATAATTTCGTATTTCTGCGGTTCGTATTCCCGCAAGACAATTGGCTGCAACAAGCCGTGATCCGCAATCGTAGCAGCCAATTCAGCAATACCAGTTTCATCGAAGACTTGCCGGGGTTGAAACCGGTTGGGGATAATGGCAGTGACCGGAATACGGACAATTTGTTGCTCCGTGGGGGTCGTGGCCGCCTCGGTTTTATGTTTATCACGATTAGAACCAAATAATGAAAATGCCATTGAAATTACCTCCCACCTTACATTGGTGCCGTTAACGGCTGTTTCGCCGGTGTCCCCGGCTTGCGTGGATACCGCTTCGGTGACGGCTTCTTCTTATCAATAACAATGATATGGCGCGGATCAGCAGTCACGGGCAAACTAAAGGCCTCGTCCTGAACAATTTGGCCCCCTAATTGTTGAACGGCGTATGTCCCTTCAGCCGTTTCAGTACGGGCATTGGCTGCTTTCAATGCAATCATCTGGCCGCCAATTTTAACGAGTGGTAGGCAGAGTTCGCTCAATACTGATAGGCGCGCTACTGCCCGAGCCGTCACGATATCGTAGCTTTCCCGGTGAGCAGACTTCTTGCCAGCAAACGTTTCAGCGCGATCATGGAACGTTTTCACACCCGTTAAGCCTAATTGTTGGACTAGATCATTTAAAAAATTGATTCGCTTATTCAATGAATCAACGATCGTCACTTGTAACTGTGGGAACGCAATTTTGAGCGGAATCGACGGGAAACCGGCTCCAGCGCCAACATCACAAATCGTGAGCGGTTGATCACGCAGCGCAGGAACGTAGAATGCTGGCGTGAGTGAATCGTAAAAATGTTTAAGATAAACTTCTGGTTCCGCTGTGATCGTGGTCAGGTTGAACTGCTTATTAGTCGTGACCAATAGTTGAAAATACAGCGCAAATTGTGCCAATTGTTTTGCCGTCAGCGCAATCTCGTGTTGGGCTAACGCTTGTTTAAATTCTTCTGGATTCATTAGTAATAGCTCTCCTTAAAGGGGTCACATTCGTCCTCTTTTTGTGAAACAACTCAATGTTTCACGTCACCTCATAACTTTAACGTAAATAACACTTAAAATCAATGCACAGCCCCGCTGTTAAAATCGCAATAACCCTTGAAAAGTCTGCTTTTACAGCCATCATTGACAGCTATTCTAGTTTGCAATTTTTCTAGTCAAATTCATGAACTGCCTTGAACATCTCACCGTTAAAAACGACACCGGATAAAAGTATGACCCGATGATTCATTAATAAAAAAGAGGCCAGCCGAATAGCTGACACTCTTACGTTTAATTCAAGATTAAATTATATCACCGACTACCAAACGAACAACCCAACGACACCGGCTGATAGTAAGGAGACCAGGATCCCAGATAATAGCATGTAACCAACATTCCGTGAAATCAAATCGTTCTTTTCACGATCAACGATTCCCTTGAAAGCTCCAATAATCATCCCAATCGTTGAGAAGTTCGCGAAGGACGTTAAGAAGACCGTTAAGACTGCCCGGAAATGCGGTGCAAAATCGTTAACTTTGCTGGAAACTTCACCCATGACAACGAATTCGTTAGTCACTAATTTCGTTCCCATATATGAAGCCATTTGGAAAGCATCACTTGGGTTAAAACCAAGTAACCATGCAAATGGGAACATGACAACCCCAAAGATGTTTTCAAGTGATAAATTGCTATTGATTAAACCTAACAACTTATCAATTAATTTGGCTAACGCTACGAAAGCAATAACGTTAGCAGCAATAATCAAAATCAAGCGACCAGCGCCTAAGATTGAATCACCCAAGAAAGAGAAGAATGGTTCGCGAGCTGGTTTAGCTTCCTTAACTTGTTCATTAGCTAATTCTTCAGAACCGCTCGTTTCAGTGGTGGCAGTAGTTTCTTCAACAGCCGCACTACCTGAGATTTTCGCAATGGTATCTTCTTCCGGCTTAACTTCTACCGGATTCAAGATTGCAGCAATAATCGCAGCGTTTAAGACGTTCATTGGCACCGCCGTCAAAATGAATTGACCAGGCATCATCTTAATGTAAGCCCCTAAGATCGATGCCGTCACACAACTCATTGACATCATCGCAATCGTCAAGTTTCGTTGTGCCTTCATCTGCTTCAATTGTAACTGCGAAACAGCAAGAGCTTCCGTGTTGCCCAAGAACATCATTTCAACAACGAAGAATGATTCGAACTTTGGTTGACCAGTAATGTAAGCTAAGCCCCGGCCAACCCATTTGATAATCCATGGTAATACGCCAATATAGGTCAAAATATCGAATAATGGCACAATCAACAAGATTGGTAATAATGAACTAGTGACGAAGTCCATCGACTTAACGTTAACCCAACTAGCTAACGCAAAGGCGATCCCATCGTATGATACATTGACGAGCCAAGTGAAGCCATCTGCCGCTGCTTTAACCGCGTCGACACCGACTTGTGAACCCGTTAAGAACCATGCCAATAAGACTTCTAGTACTAACATGACACCAACTGAACGCCAGTTAATGGCGTGCTTTTGCTTGGAGAATAAGTAGGCAATGGCAATAAAAACCACAATCCCAATAATATTAACTACCAAGTTAAAGACCATGTGAATAATCCCTCTTCCCTATGAATGTAAGAAATATGACAAAATTACTTCTATTAATTTACCATTTAATACGCACTTGCGGTAGCACTTTTTAAAGAAAAGCTTAAGTTCTTAATTAGGCCGTACCAATTTATTGAAAGGCCCCGTCCAGATAGTGCTGGTAACCGTGAGAATTTTAGTTATGTCTGCCCAATTTCATTCTAAATTTTAGTAATTCTGCTAATCAGAGATCGAAAATTTAGGCCCATCTTGATTAACCGTTAACTTATTGTGACTAGAATTAATTTATTAACTTAGTAATTTATCTGAGTATTCTCTAAGTCGTTAAGTTACAAACTAATAGCAATAATAAAACCCACACATTATAATCTGTAAAATTAAAGTATCATGATTCAATTTACCTATATTTCTCACCGCAAGTACCCGTAATTCAAAGTCATTGTATCAATCAAGGGCCAATTTAATAAATCATTATCAGTTAATAAATACCTCAAATCATTAAATAACAGTTGAAAATCACCAGTTACTTGGCAGATAATAGACTTTTGTTGTTACAACCCGGGAATCATTGAGATTGACTATATCTCTATGTTGGTTGCATTCAATTATTTTTAGTTAATCTTTTTAAAACTTTATGCCAATATACAAAGGAGAATTTCATGCGTCATTTGGGGAAAGTACCAGTTTGGATTACTTATACAGTAGCCTTTATTATTTTAACTTGCATCATTTATAGTCCACTATTTCTGGACGGACGGTCTTTGATTTGGACAGTAGATGGGATTTCACAGCATTTGCCAATACTAACAGCATTCCAAAAAATGCTTAAGGGAATTGGCACACAATCATTATTTGGATGGTCCTGGAATCTTGGCCTAGGAGCCGATCAAATGACGACTTTTGCGTATTACGTTGTCGGCGATCCATTCAACTACTTAGTCGCTCTATTTCCAACTACTAAAATTGAATTTGCATATCAGTTTCTGATTTTGATTCGCTTATATGCTACGGGCCTAGCTTTTTTAACATTTGCTAGGATATGGCACTTTAGCCGCTTAAGTCTTTTAATTGGTTCTTTAACATATACCTTCACTGCTTTTGCACTTCACATCGGCATGCATCATCCCTTCTTCTTATTACCCCTCATCTTTTTCCCATTATTATGTTGGGGAATTGAGCGAGTATTCAGAGGAAAATCATGGTGGCCCCTGGCAATAGTAATTGCAATCACGGTTGCCAGTAACGTTTACTTTGCTTACGTATTAGCACTCGGGAGCGTTATTTACACAATCTGGCGTTATTGGCAACAATATCGTCAAACAAAAACGTATGCACGATTTTGGCAATTGATTTACCACTTATTAAGCGCTGTTTTAGTCGGTGTAGCGTGTGCAGCAGTGTTAGTTATTCCGACCGTCCTCGCCATGTTGCACTCGACACGTACAGGTGGCCAATTTGCCAACGGATTATCGCTCTACCCATTAAGTTATTATATTGCGCTACCCAATTTGGTTTTAAATAGTGATGGGATGCCGTTTTGGGTCATTTTAGGTATCAGTAGCCTAACTTGGTTAGCTATTTTACATTCGTTACGTCATTTTAAACAACGATGGGACTTAAATAGTCTACTCATTATTTTATTAGTAGGCCTATTACTTCCAGCTGTTGCAGCCACATTCAACGTTCTATCTTCGCCCTCCAATCGTTGGCTATTATTAAGCACTTTGCTGTTCAGCGTTCTTACAATGCGACTCATCGATGACTGGAAAAAACTTGATAGTTGGGATTACCGACTATTTCTAGGCGCCAGTGTTGGCTTAATTATAATTATTTGGGTCGTAAATGGTTTTACTTTTAACGTTAGTGCGCGCGACCTAATATCATATATATTACTATTCGTCTTAATCACCTGGTTTATCGGGTCAAGTGCGATGCATTTAAGCCGCTTAACACTGATAATTGGCTGTTTCACTCTGCTATGTCTTAATCTAATTAATACTGGCTTTGGTGCAACTATGACCAGTTCCGGAGTTGCCAATCCACAACAACTATATCGTGGAAGTGCCACGAGTTGGATTAATAAATATTTGGATGGTGCTCAAAAAGCTTTACCGCGTAATGATAATTTCTATCGAACTACATTAACCCCTGGATTCTATGCTAGAGGAGCTGCTTCTGGAAAGAAAAACATCTCAATGTTGCTCGGCACCCATGATATTGCATCCTATTTCTCAGTACAGAATAGAAGTATTAGCCAATTTTCACAGTCAATTGGCAATCAAGAGGCCGATCCTAATTCACCACTAAGCACAGCTGATGGTCGGACAACAACACGCAACCTTCTGGGGGTCCGTTATATATTTGAACTAGCAGACCGTTATGACCCTAAAAATATTCCCGTAGGCTATCATGCTTTAAAAAACAACGATGGGCACGTGCGTATATTTAAAGATCAACCAGTGGCCGGTGGATTATCTAACAAAACCGGAACTATCGTTTTTGTTAATGACAACTTTTTACCATTAGTATCCACGCAAAACGCTCAGATTAGCGCAGCCAAATATCAACGATTAAATGCTGTTGATAAAGAGCAAGCAATGATACAAGCGCCGATTACTGATAAGCCAATAACTGGTGTTAAACAAGTGCAACCTCAAAAAATAGCCACCACTGTCCCCTATACCGTTAAAGTTAGGAATATTACCGACAGGCCAGTCAACTCTTCAAGCCGACTAAGCCAGAAATTAGTCACTACTAATAAAAAAATTGTTAATGACAATCAAACCACTAACCAAGATGGTCTACATCAATTAGTTAGTGATTGTCAGGGACATCAATTGACCTATGATTTAATTCTTGATCATCCTGAAAAGTGGCAAAATAAAGAGTTATATTTAGAGGTTAGCGGTATGACAATGGTCAAACCTACGTTGAATCAATTTTTGCAAAATAATGCGGCTAATGCCGTATTTGCTAATCGCCCCAATACAACATTAGCTAAGATTCAACAGTTTCGCCAGGCACTTCATACTGATTGGCAACTCAGCGGTTACTATTTATCCGCATCAACCGCTTATCGAAGTAACAACTTTTCACAACAATCACCAACTAATCTTTCGAATTATTCGATTCGAAAACGTGTTATTTTAAATTTAGGCTATTCAAGTCATTTACGAAGAATCGTGACCGTTCGTTTTAGTCAAGTGCCTGAACTAAAAATCCATCATGTAAAATTAATGGCAGTTGGATTTAAGGGGCGCTACCAGCGTCAAATCAAGGCCATTCAAAAGCACGGCCTTAAACAACAAAAGGTAACTAACAACACCATTACGGGTCGCACTCAAGCACAAACTGCCAGCGTATTAACTACCTCGATTCCATATTCAACTGGTTGGCACTTAACAGTTGATGACAAACCAACTAAGACTCAAGTTGTTAATACAGGTTTCGTTGGTGCAAAAATTCCCGCTGGTCAGCATAAAGTCAAATTACAATATCATACACCCCGGATTACGATTGGGCGCTATAATTTCGTTAATTGGCCTTTTGCTTCTACTGGTTAGTATCCTTTGGCAATCACACGCTTGGTTGCATAATCAATCAAACCAGTAAGAACTCCAGTCTATTTTCTCGTATTAAAATTTACACGTAATTCATGCTTTCTGATCAAAAAAGTTCGATTCGTCATTGAATCGAACTTTTTCTATCAGCTCCCATTTTGAATAATAAACCAATGATGAACTGACTTGATGACAACTGAAAATTCAGTCGTTAAGTCCCCCGCAACCGCGGAGTGCCCCTGCCAAGGAATTCTATTATACCGCGTTTAGTCCGTTTGCGAACTAATTAGTTGACCTGACCATTAAATGGGACTAAACTACGGACAATTAATGAAAGGGGGTGATGCTTTTTGAGTACCATATGTAATCTTAAAGCATCAGTCTCTGCCCTATTCGGAGCACATGACTGATACCTTTAAGGAGTCCCGACCAAATTTACTTGGTCGGGACTTTTGCTATCTAAAAGTGTGTATAAACAGTTGCAAGTTGACTGTGAGTGGCTTACATTAAAAGTGCAGTTTATTTGGAGATATGGAGTAACGGGAAATATGAAAGCAACGACAAAACAAGTATTGACAGGCGCTACCTGGCTAGTAGTTCTGCTAGCAATGATCGGTGGTACCATGCTTTGGCAACAACAAGTCCACAAGTCAAAACCGGTCACCACCATAACAGTGACTTCTACTGAACGTATTCCAATGGTGCTCTTACTAGATGACCACTTAACTCACAATCAGATTCAGCAATTAACTGCCCATATTCAGAACAGTAGTGCCACTCAGACACTGGTCACCGCCAAAATTACAGCGACGGGGACCGTGACATTTAAAGGACAATTGCTCAACAGTGACAACCGCCCCTACATACAAGTGCAACTGCCCAAGAACCTTGATTCAAACCGACAAACGCATTTATTAAAGCAACTCCTAACCGTCGCCCGCCAGCAGTTTAAATTTCGCCGGTTTAACCTTGTCAGTTACGGTCGTGGCGGTCTTACTGCCACTAACTATGTCGAACACACAACAACAAGCTTATCACCACAACACCTTGTACTGATGGCCACCCCATTTAACGGTACCAGCCGCCAAAGTAACAATCGTCGCCAAACGACGCCGGTTGCCGCCAAGTCGCAAACGGCCACACTAGCTAAATTGATTGCACACCGCCATACCATTGATTCCAAGATGCAGGTATTGATTGTCGCTGGAAAAGCCATCAAAGCTGACCAACCCCTACCACTGCAAAGTGCCCTGACTGGTCAATCTATCTTCAAGCCAGTGGTAAAGGTCTATCAACAAAAAGTGTTGCGCTCATGGCGCACCCAATCCGGCTTACTCAACAACCATCAAATCGGTAATACGATTCAAACGTTTATAAACTGATTTCACCCGTCCAATCGACCTAGCCATCATTTTTGCTCAGAGTGCTTATCTAAAACATATCTAAAAGATTAATAGCCACCTTTCCTGACAACCAACTTGGTCTACTGGAAAAGCGGCTATTTTTAGCTTTAATTGTGCGATCTGGTCGTAGTAAGCCTTTAACGTTAAAAGCAGCCAGCTTAAGTCCGCTGAAAAAAGTTTAAGTTAGTGCCAACCCTGCCTGGTTGAGCGCGTCCTACAACGCCTTCCAGTCGGGATAGCGTTCGAATGGCGGACATGTGCGTATTCCGTTTCTGATGAATTGGCCGTGGCTATTTTAGCGACAGCGACTTTGCCATATAACTGTCAGTCTGATAATAGAATTACGACTGTTCCATGATCTTTATACTGAGGTATTCAAAACAGTTGATGTCCCATTAACATTTGTTCAAAGTTCTTAGTAGTAAATAATAATTTAACGACTAATTGCACCAGTTAGGCGGTCGTTCATCTACCTTTCGAGTGGCTTCCCGAAACATGCTCAATGCCACTGAAGTCTGTGCTGGCTACGCCAACGCTCTGCCTAACTTTGCTACTGCCATAACATCTGATCCGGATACTCCTTGGTCAAAAACTGTTTAATAGCACGAATCATGATAGCCGTTGAAGGAGCGGCTGCCTGGGTTTTGTTGGCAACTAAGGCAATCTCACGATTATAAGGTTCGGCAAAGGAAAACGTGTTAACATCTCCAGTTAGCTTCCGTAGTGCTAGCTGAGGCAAAATGCCCATGCCTAAACCGGATTCTACCATTGAAATAATAGATTGATCATCAATCGAGAATCGTAAAAAGTTATTAGTAACGTGGTAGTGGTCCAGTGCCAGCTTGGTGTCCCGGTCATAATCGCTTTGTTGTAGAATAAAGTTCTTATCCGCAACGTCATCAGTCGTGATGAATTCACCATTTTCTGGGATAAAATCAGCGGGCGTCACACAATAGATTGGATCATTGATCAGTGAATGCACTAATAAGTTCTCATTGACTGGCATCGACGTAAACCCAATATCGATAGTACCGATCTTGGCCCAGTTGGTTATTTCATTAAAGTTACCTTGCATGACTGAAATCTTAATATCAGGATATTTATGATTAAATTCGCGAATAATTCGGGGTAACCAGTTGATACAGACACTACTGAAACCGCCGATCCGTACCGATCCAGAGTGCAATCCTTGAATATTATCGGCAACTTGTCGCAAGTTACTTTCCGTATTCAGAATCTCTTGAACATAGGGTAAAACCTGCCGCCCATCACTAGTAAGTTCAACGCCTGAACGGTTACGGATGAATAGCGGAAAACCCAGTTCTTTTTCCAACTGATTGATCGAATGACTGACCGCACTTGGTGTAACGTTAAGCGTAGCGGCCGCTTGATAGAATGTATGTTGGGCAACGACCGTTGAAAAGACTTCATATGCGAAGTTTGCCATAATGATTTACCTCTCTTAGGTGAATTTATTTCACTTATTATTGAAAAAGTTGAGTTTTACTAATTACAAGCTTTATTTTATCATATTGATAATCAAAGAAAACAGTTTAAGTACAAAAAACTGAGTGGGGGAAAATTATTATGAAAAAATTATTTGCAAATCGCGTGTTAAACAATGACACTTCCGACCTAGATGAGGTCTTCAAGAATAGTGCAAACCCGGAAAACATTTCCTTCGCTGGTGGTTTTCCAGATCAGCACTTATTCCCTGACAACGACTTAAAGCAAGCCTATCGTGATGCTATTGAACACGATGGTCAAGGCATTTTCCAATACTCATCAACTCAAGGGTTGCCGGCATTACGCCAAAAAATTGCAGATCGAATGGCGACTCATGCTGACGTTCAAGTTAGTGCCGACAATGTCATGATGACCCAAGGTGGTCAGCAAGCCATCGACCTCGTGGCGAAGCTCATGTTGAACCATGGAGATGCCATGGTCGTCGAAGGCCCGACTTACATGGGGGCTTTAGCCGCCTTCGACACTTACGAACCGACTTACTACGAAATTCCAGTTGATGATAATGGGATGAATATTCGTCAACTTCGTAAAACCTTGAAAGCTCATCCTGAGATCAAATTGATTTACACGATTCCTGACTTCCACAATCCAACGGGTACGACGATGAGTGCCAAACGTCGTCAAGCACTCGTTGCCCTTGCCAATCAGTACGACGTCATTATTTTGGAAGACAGCCCGTACCGGGACCTCCGTTATAGTGGTCAAAATATTCCGGCTATCAAACACTACGATACTGAAGGCCGCGTCATCTTTATCTCAAGTTTCTCAAAGATTCTCTCCCCGGCCTTGCGAACAGGCTGGATTGTTGCTGACGACGCAATCATGCACGAATTGGTCGGACTGAAATCCGCAATCGATGTTCAATCGCCAAATGTAACACTGGCTGCTATCAACAGCTACCTAGATCAACACGACATCGACGATCACGTTGCAACTATTAGTACTTCATACCGGATTAAACGTGACGCGATGTTAGCCGCACTCGATCAATACTTCCCGCAAAATGTCCACTACACCCGTCCTAATGGGGGCTTCTTCATCTGGGTAACCTTGCCAGAAGGAATTGATGCTAAAACCTTGCTCAATGACGTTGTTTTACCGCAAGCACACGTTGCCTATGTGCCATCCGCTTGCCAATTCGCAAGTCGCAAGGTTAAAAACGGGTTCCGGTTGAATTTCACCAGTCTCGACGTCGAAACGATTACGCTGGGAATTAAACGCCTTGGCCACATCTTACAACCGGCACCAGTAATTGTTCCAGCAGCATCGTTCGCACCCCAATTCTAACTTGACCCACTCATCATGCGACTAACCGTAATAATTGCGATTAGTCGCATTTTTTGATTACATCTGTCAGCTGTAATGAGTGGTCGTGATCCTGAATATTAGCACTTTTTATATCAGGATCCACATCAAATAAGCCGTACGCTTTACGACCATTTATACTGTATCAGTTTGAGCACCCGCGCTTGCGTCGCTTTTACTGATAAAAAAGGGTTTGACAGTCCTTCTCTGATTCGCTACACTAACGCTATACTAGCCGATTATAAAATAAGCATTGGTCCGTTTGCGACACTCAATGCTTATTTTTTGTTAACAGCTTCATTTTCGGATAAACTAGGAGTGTTGTGAAAAATTTCTAGGAGTGTGAATCATGAAGTCATGGGTTAAAAAATTAAGCGTTGCAGTGCTTGGGTTAGGTTTAGCAGTTACATTGACCGCCTGTGGTAGTAACACTAGCAGCAGTTCAAAGTCTAACGACCTCGGATTGCAAAAATCGGGGACGTTGACGATTGGCTTAGAAGGCACTTTTCAACCATATAGCTACCGTAAAGACGGTAAATTAACTGGTTTCGAAGTTGACCTCGGGAAAGCCGTTGCCAAGAAGATGGGACTAAAAGCTAAATTTGTACCAACGAAGTTCGATTCGTTAGTAGCTGGTTTAGACACAAACAAATTCGACGTTGTCATGAATAACATGTCCGAAACGGCGGCCCGAAAGAAGAAGTATCTCTTCTCGACCCCTTACATTTATTCTAAATCACAATTAGCCGTCAAGAAGAACTCATCGATTAGTAAGATTACCGATATTAAGGGTAAGAAAGTTGCCGAAACAACGACTAGCAATAACGCAACGGATGCTAAACGTTTAGGTGCAACCATCACCCCAACCGATAGTTTCCAACAGTCGATCGACCTCGTCTCACAAGGCCGCGTCGCTGGGACTATTAATTCTCGTGAATCCTTCTATGCTTACTTCAAGCAGAATCCGAAGGCTAACATTAAGCTGATTGATTCCGGCGATCACATTGCCTCACAGAAAATCGGGGCCATCGTCACTAAGCAACACCCTAAGATGCAAAAACAAATCTCGAAAGCAATCCAAGAATTACGTAAGGACGGCACGTTAAAGAAATTGTCCAATAAGTATTTTGGTGGTAACGTTACTGATAAGTAACGTACCATTGCCCGCTATTATGGCGGGATACATAGCACCAAATTCTAATTTGTTACAGGAGGCTCCCTATGGATTCAATCTGGCACATCATTGTCACATCAACGCCGCAAATTGCTGCAGCGGGTTTAAAATATACCATTCCGATTGCCATTATTTCGTTTATTCTCGGTTTGATACTTGCGATTTTCACGGCCCTCGTCAAGATTTCGACTCGTCGTGGTTGGTTTTTAATTCTAAAAGCCATCGCTAACTTCTACGTCTGGCTCTTTCGGAGTACCCCACTGCTAGTACAACTCTTTATCGTCTATTTCGGGCTTCCCTACCTTAAAATCAAAGGGCTCTTTCCAAATGGGGTCCAGCTCGACCCCTGGACTGCTGGGATTGCCACTTTTTCACTGAACACCGGGGCTTACTGTGCGGAAACGATTCGAGCAGCCATTCTCTCCATTCCTCAAGGTCAGTGGGAAGCGGCCTACTCGATTGGCATGACCAAGTCACAAGTACTCAAACGAATTATTTTGCCGCAAGCTGCGCGAGTCTCACTACCGCCACTATCCAATAGTTTTATTAGCTTAGTCAAGGACACCTCCTTGGCCGCTTCAATCACGATTATTGAAATGTTCGAAGTCAGCCAACAAATTGCTGCTCAAAATTATCAACCACTTGTGATGTACTCCCTGGTTGCTGCCCTATACGCAATTCTATGTACGATTCTCAGCTGGCTACAAGGCTACTTGGAAAAGCGGACGTCACGTTACTTACGGCCACTTAATTAGGAGGTTGTCGAATGATCAAATTAGAACACTTAAATAAGACGTTTGGCAATCACCAGGCGTTAACCGATATCAATACTGAATTTAAAGAACACCAGACGACCGTCATCGTTGGCCCCTCGGGTTCTGGTAAATCAACCTTACTGCGGTCACTAAATTTGCTTGAACGGCCCGAACAAGGTTTATACCACTTCAATGACGAAACTATCGACTTTACTAAGCCGTTGACTAATAAAACAATTCTCAATATTCGACGCAAAACTGGGATGGTCTTTCAAGGTTATAATCTGTTTCCCCATCTCAGCGTTGTTAAAAATGTCATGGAAGGCCCCGTGCAAGTCTTAAAAAAGGATTCCGCGACGGCTAAAAAGTCCGCGCTAGAATTGTTGGCCCGGGTCGGCTTGCAAGATAAGGCCGACGCCTACCCCGAACAATTATCCGGTGGGCAACAACAACGGGTCGCGATTGCGCGCTCGTTAGCGATGGATCCCGAATTCATCTTGTTAGATGAGCCAACTAGTGCGCTAGACCCCGAACTCGAAGCTGGTGTGCTCCGCGTTCTACTAGCCCTCGCTCAGGAAGAAGACTCCATGATTATCGTCACTCACAACATGGAATTTGCCCGCGCAGTTGCGGATAAGATCCTATTTGTTGAAGATGGCAAAATTCTGTTCGACGGGACACCCGCTGAATTCTTTAAGCAGCCAACGCAACGAATTGCCGACTTCTTAGCCGCGATGACGTTCACCACGATTTCAGACAAAGCAAACCAATAGCGTTCATTTGAGTTAACGTGCATCTAACTGGAAAATCCCAGTCAGATGCACGTTTTTTAGCACCCCCTAGCGTCTCACGTCAACCATCGATCTGGCGCATTCACAACAAATGGCATTTAGATTAATATAAAATGTGATTTCGATTTGACAATTGTTATTTAATCTTGTAGACTAGCCTCAATATCTAAACATTGTGATGAGATGAGTAGTGTGATTGCCACGCAAAGCGAGCCGTTGGTTGGTGTAAAACGGTCGGACAGTGATACGAAGATGGTCTCTAAATGGTATTGGTGAGCATTAGCAAGCCAGTAACGCGTCGTACCCGTTAGTGTACTGAGTGAATTAGCTCATTGAGCCAAGCGTTGTGCACGCGCTTGGAAACTAAGGTGGTACCACGATCAGCAGTCGTCCTTTTTCGATAAAGGACGACTTTTTTTGTCAAAAAAATATAGCTCTACGGGGGTAATCGATATGAAAAAATGGCTCAAGGCAGTAAGTTTAACAATTTTAGGACTCGCACTAACAGTCACCTTGACGGCATGCGGTAATTCTAGCTCATCTAAAAGCAGCACTTCTAGCACGAGTAGTCAGCTCAAATTGCAAAAAAGCGGCACGTTGACGATCGGGCTAGAAGGCACCTTCCAGCCTTATAGCTATCGCAAAGACGGTAAGTTGACTGGTTTTGAAGTCGACCTTGGTAAAGCCGTCGCTAAGAAGCTCGGTCTCAAGGCAAAGTTCGTCCCAACGAAATTCGACTCCTTGATTGCTGGCCTGGATGTCGACAAATACGACGTGGTCATCAACGATATCGCTGAAACTGCGCAACGTAAACAAAAATACCTCTTCTCTACGCCTTATATCTACTCTAAATCCGAATTAGCGGTCAAGAAGGGGTCCTCAATTAACAAGATCACGGATATCAAAGGCAAGAAAGTTGCCCAAACAACGACTAGTAATAACGCGACCGATGCTAAACGTTTAGGTGCGACCGTCACACCGACCGATGGCTTTCAACAATCGATCGACCTCGTAAACCAAGGTCGCGTCGCCGGAACAATCAACTCACGGGAAGCATTCTATGCTTACCTCAAGCAGAATCCAAAGGCCAGCTTGAAATTCATTAGTGGTGGTTCAGAAATCAAAACACAAAAGATTGGCGCAATTGTCACTAAAAAGCACGCCTCACTCCAAAAACAACTGTCTAAAGCGATTCAAGAACTCCGTCAAGATGGCACCTTAAAGAAACTGTCTAATAAATACTTTGGTGGTAACGTCACAAACCAATAGCCATCGCAATCTATTTGATAGCGTCCAGTTGATAGTCACAAAAAGCCCGGAAAACCGGGCTTTTTGTGTGTGTCGGCGTCTTTCAGCGACCATCTTTTATCACTCATTGTGTTGCTAAAAACCATCCGGGACCATTTACACCATTGCTTATGTCGTGAACCCGGTCAGCTAATTCAACTGATTTGCAATATTGAATTTCATCTTGCCATGATTGACTTCCAACCACATATATTTGGTGTTCTTAGGCGACAAAACCTCAATATGTGAATATTTTTGATTGTGATTCTTCGCGATTTTTTCAGAGCGGCTTTGCAGTGTCTTGGCTAGTGACTGCCACGAAGCGGTCTTGCCTTGATCGACACTTTCAATAACTGGCGCTTGCTTTGATATTCGCACACGCATGGCACCACCATTCCAACTCACTTTAACCTTGCCATATTCAGCTTTATTCGTTCTGATTTCTGATTGAATATTGGCTGCAAGCGTATTAGCTTCCCGAGCCTGATACAAATTAAATCCAATCTCAAAGACAATGACTAGCGCACAGATAACTGGTGGCAACCAAAACCACCACGTCCGTAAGCTCTTTTTTTGATGATGCGGCTGCTTTAAAGTCGTCGTTTCCGCGTCTTTACGCTTATCCTCAGCAACTGTCGGTTGTCCACTGCCGCATTTTTCACAATACTGGGCACTTTGGGGAATTCGTTCACCACAAACCACACAATTCTTCATGTCCGTTTCCATAATTGCCCTCCGTCATAATATTATCGATAATAATTAACTCAGCCATGACAATTAACCGTATTAATATTTCAATATAATGATTATATATCGAAATCAGTCATTTTTCTAGGCCTTATCAGATCAGTATAGTATCACCCTTGCGTACCGGACAGCTGGTATTCGCTGAGCATCATGATTTTAAGCTTTAGTACGGGCCTATTTCAGTCACCGTTAGCAAGCACGTTTTGCGTTTACTAGTGGCTAAAGGTAGTTTACCTTTTATCATTATTTTAATATTTAAGTTTGACAGTTAGTTTCACTTCACTGTATACTACTCATTGAGCAATACTATACGACGTATAATATAGCAGGAGGAATAGCAATGGCCATTCAAATTAGTTCCGAGTTATTGGACGGGTGCGTTTTAGCCTGCCTTAAAGGCCAAGATTACTATGGTTACGCGCTAACGCAGCGCTTGCAAGCCGCCATCTCGGTGTCCGAATCGACGCTCTACCCAGTGCTTCGACGACTCAAGAAAAATGACTGGGTCAAGACTTACGATCAGGCCTATCAAGGCCGCAACCGACGCTATTATCAGATTACGAGCGCCGGCCTGACACAATTGAGTGCGATTCAACAAGAGTGGCAAACCTATTATTTGGCCATTAACCACTTACTTCAGGGGGAGGATGAACCATGAACGACTACTTATCCAAATTTAACGCGTTACTCGTTCAACTTACCGATGATGAACGCGACGAGGTCGTTGAATTTTATCGCGAATACTTACTAGACGCGGCAATCGCCAATTATGATGACTGCGTTGCCGAACTGGGAACGCCTAAACAATTGGCTCGGAAAGTGTTAGCCGATTATTCGATTCGTTTTAACGAAAATCTCAATGCCAATACTTCTAAACGGCAAAAATCTCAAGCAACCGTACGCACGATTTGGCTAATTGTGCTTGCTTTATTATCAACACCGATCACAATTCCCGCATTAATAGCTATTTTAGCGGTCTTCTTTGCCTTGGCCGTTACCGTCTTTGCATTCGTGATTGCAGCGGGTGCCATCTTAATTGGCGTGACCATCCTCGCATTTGCCATGCTAACAGCCGGCATCGGTATCTTCGGCCAGTCGCTATGGGTCGCACTATTCTACCTAGGTAGCGGTCTTGCTATTATTGGTGCCGAGCTATTAGTTTTACCACTATTTATCTGGCTTATTAGCGTTATTCTGCAAGGAATTGCCAAAATCGTACAAAACCTATACCACCGATTTGTTAAGAAAAATCGGGCGGAACGAGGAGGTCACCACCATGCGAAGGACAATTAGAGTTGGCATTATTTTATTAGTCATTGGACTGATTTTGACCATGTTTGGAATCGCCAATAACGGTATTCAAAGCGTTTATTGGGATCAAGGCTTCCATATCGTTCATCATAAGACGCGACGCTATCACGTCAGTCAGCTAAAAGATGTCACGATTGCAACGGCCAACAATATTACTATTAAGCAAGGCACAGCTGCTAATATCACGGTTACCGCCACGCGCGCCTTACCAACTGTTACGACCAACAATGGTCACGTCACTGTTACTTCAACGACACACAACGCCAAAACCGTGGGCTTCATGTTCGATAACGTCGGACAATTTGCTGACACGACAATAATTACGGTGCCTAAAGGAACTACTATTCATCAAATAACCGCCAAAGCTAGTCAAAGTGGTAACGTTTCGTTGCAAAACGTCACCGTCGACCAATTGAAAAGTCTTAGTACGGATAGCGATATTAATTTAACGGATGTCAAAGTCAATCAGTCGCTGACGTTGACCGGCGATAATTTACGGTTAACTCGTGTCTCGGCGCCTAGTCTACAAATCAATAGCGATCCAGATATCAGCATCACCGACAGTCATTTTACCAAGACTGCTTCAAAAATTATAACCGCTGATAGCGACATCCATCTAACCAATAATCAGTTCAAAGCCCTTAAGCTAACAAGTAGCGAAGGTGATATTATGCTCAATAATAATCGCATCACTGAAAGTTTATCCGCTACAGCCAGTGACGGTGATATTCGAATAACCGCGCCACGGACAACCGGTGTTAAAGCTAGCACTAGCGATGGGGACTTGCATATTTTCAATCATCTCCAGTCCGATGGCGGTGATTACCAGGTCAACCAATCGGCAGCCGTACAATACCGACTGACGACCAGCAATGGTGATATTACGGTTAGTGCTAGCTAGTCCATGCTAGTACTGCACTTACTCAAATTTTCAAAATAAAACCGCGACTTGCTCATGGCAAATCGCGGTTTTATCGTACTTACGTTTAGGATGCTGTTGCAGTCGTCATTTCCGGACGCCCTTGAATCGCCAGCAGTGCTGCTCCCGACTGAATAGACTGATTAGGTTCTGATTCTATCCGTTGATAATTTTTACTATTTGTCACAATCACCATGACCGTGTCATCTAAGTTAGCAGCTTTTAACACCGTTGAGTCAAACTCACCTAAGAGATCACCCTTTTGAACAGTTTGCCCCGGTTTAACGATAACTTTAAAGCCTTGCCCTTTTAATGACACCGTATCAATACCGATGTGAATCAACAACTCAACTCCATTATTGGTTGTTAACCCATAGGCATGTCCTGTATCGGCTACAACACTCATCTGACCACTTTGTGGCGCACAGACTTTTACCGGCCCCTGTTCCTGTGGCTTAATTGCAATGCCGTCCCCCATCATCTTAGATGCAAAGACCGGATCGTTAACCGTACTCAAGGCAATACTTTTACCAGAAACTGGTGAAAATATCGTATCATCTACAATCTTTGGTTGTACTTGATCAGATTTTAATATGTCCTTAGGAATCGCAAACATATTAGTGGCAATAAAAGCCACTGCTACCGTCAATAACGAGACGACCGTATAAATCAGCAAATCACGAGCATTGTAAATATACATCAGATAAGAGGGAACAACGGCTAGACCATATGAATTTGCTGCCACACTCATAACACTCAGTACGCCAGCACCTATCCCACTGGTTAAAACGGTTACAACCAACGGCTTGAAATTATAGCGAATCAAGACCCCGAACAAGGTTGGTTCTGAAACACCAAATAGTTGCGAGGAAAATGCGCCAATAAAATTAGCCTTAGCCTTTTGTGACTTTGCTCGTAAAATCATCGCCAAAGCTACCCCCAGATTAGCAAAGCCATACATGGCTTCTAAAGTAATTAACGGATTGAGCTTGGTAGCTGCTAATAGTGACGTTTCGATGGCAATCATCATCTGATGAATACCAACTAGCACCATTAACGGATAAGCGGCTCCAATCAAAAAACCACCAATTCCAAATGGTAAGTTAATCAACCCTTCAACACCACTAATCATCACATTTTCAATCCAGTGTACAACCGGGCCAACCCCTAAAATCATAATACCAAAAGTAACTAACATCGTTAAAAAGGGCGTTAAAATTTGGTCGAGAACGTTAGGGACGTGTTTATGAAAGTAATGCTCCAGTTTACTTCCAAGAAAACCAGCAACTAACGCTGTTAATACGGATCCTTGACTACCGATAACTGGAATCTTGTCAAAAAGCATAATCGCTTTCGCTGTACCACCCGCAACTGAATACGCGTTAGGCAGTGAAGGGGAAACGAGCATTAGTCCAATCACAATACCGACAATTGGTGTACCTTTAAAATAGCGAAATGTGGACCAAACAATTAAAGCTGGCAGAAATGAAAAAACAGTCCCCGTTAAAACTGAAATTACTGTATTAAGACTTGCCGGAATCGCGGCAGATGAAGTTCCAAACAACTGTAAAACCTGATTGTTAGTCAAAGCACTTTGTAATCCCAAGAAAAGTCCAGTAGCTGCAATCACCGGAATAATTGGAATAAAGATTCCCGAAAGCATTGCCATGAATCGTTGCAATGGTGACTTCTGATTATCAGGAGTCGGCGTAGTCGTCGTTTCCTGACTATAAATTGCATTAACTAAATGTAACTTTTCAATCGCGTCATACACATCGTTAACAACACCAGTGCCAATAATGACCTGATACTGTCCTGAACCGAAAAAGACTCCCTTAACCTCATCTAAGTCTTCAAGCGCTGCTTTATCAATCTGCTTAGGATCTTTAACAACAAACCGCAACCGTGTCTGACAATGAGTAACCGATTCAACATTGTCAACACCAACAATATCAATAATTTTTTTCGCAAGTACCTGATAGTTTTTACTCATTTGAATTCACCTCAAAAAGAATGGCTTGATATGGTTCCAACGTATTGAGTCGATAATGTGCGTAATTATTTAATCGAGGTCGGCCATTAGGTAACGTTAGTAATAACCGTTTTGCGCTTAAGTTAACATACACCTGTACCCTTCGACCACGTTGATAAGCAATCACTTGGTCACAATCACAAGTAATTGGCCTAAAATCACCGACTATTAAATCCTGATTTAAATTTGATATTTGCCGTAACTTAATCAATGACTGATAAAAATGCCAAACTGAATTTGAATCTAATTGTTCGCTTTGCCAGTTTACCCTATCATGTGACTGTTTTGGTGTAATCCATGGCTTGGCACCCTGATTAAAGCCTTGATTGACGGAATCATCCCATGGATATGGTAATCGCGCATTATCCCGGGAACGAGCATTTACAAAGGCAAGTGCCTCGCTTGCTGAATATCCCTCTTCAATAGCACGATCATAATTATCGTGACTGCTCAAGTCGTTAAACATGGTGATTGAGTCACGCCGTGCATTTGTCACCCCCAGCTCTTGTCCTTGATAAATAAATGGACAACCGCGCAAGTTAAAATAAAGTAAGGCTAGTGCTTTGGCACCAATTTCATTCCGATAAGCTGGTGTCTGAATATATTTATCAATACTCCGCGGCTGATCGTGATTTTCAAAAAAGTTAGCTCCCCAGCCGACATTTTGAATCGCCAGTTGGCTTTTAAAAATTGCGCGCCGTAAGTCCGTCGGTGTCCACTTAACTCGTCGATACCACTCTGATCCGGATGCAATATCAATATCTGCGTAATGAAAGTCAAAAATCATCGAGAAGTAACCTTTTTTACCAATAAATTGTCCAAGTTGGTCATAACTAACCCCCGAAGCCTCTCCAACCGTCACCGCGTTAGCTGGTTTAAAAGTAGCCGTGTTCAATTCAGCTAAGAACTTTTCAATACCAGGTCGATTTTCAGCTTTACGTTTGACTTTACCTAACCCATCAACACCATCAGGACTAATGCTGGCAAAATCTTGATCTTTTTTTATGAATGTTATTGCATCGATCCGAAAACCCGCAACCCCTTTTGCCAACCACCAATTAATCATTTGATAGATTCGTTTCCTTAGAGCCGGATTTTCCCAATTTAGGTCCGGTTGTTGTTTAGAAAAGACATGGTGATAATACTCATCCTGACTTCCTGGCAATAACGTCCATGACGAGCCTTTACCAAAGTTTGATCGCCAATTATTAGGCGGATTGCCGTGTGCCCCACGCCGAATAATATAAAAATCACGATACGGACTCGTCGGCGATTTAATTGCAGATTGGAACCACACGTGCTGATCAGAGGTATGATTGATAACCAAATCTAAAATGACTTTTAATCCTAATCGTTTAGTTACTTCCATCAACTCATCAAAATCAGCCATCGTTCCAAACCGAGAATCAATAGCTTGGTAGTCAGAAATATCGTAACCGTTATCAACCATGGGTGATTGATATATTGGAGATAACCAGATAGTCGTAATTCCCAGCTGTTTCAACCGGGGTAACATTTGGATGATTCCACGCAAATCCCCAATGCCATCGTTATTAGCATCTTTAAATGATGCCGGATAAATTTGATAAAAAACTTCTTTTTGCCACCAATTTTTTTGCATAATTACTACTCCTATATTTGGAATCGATTCCACTTTAATCAAAAGAAAAAGGCTTAAGCACTTTTTCTTTTGATTAAGTCTAAGCTTAGATCAATCGTTAACTCAGGTCGTTGTAACCGGCCCAAGTGATGTAATAGCTGATCGACCGCCAATTGAGCCATTGCCGCGACCGGTTGTCGAACCGTTGTTAATGGAACTTGGGCCACCGCCGCAAATGGTTGATCGTCATATCCTATCACGGCCATATCATCTGGCACGCGAAAATGTTGTTGCTGTAACTCATCAATTACCCCAACGGCCACCTCATCAGAATTTGTAAACACCGCTGTCGGGCGATCAATAGGGTTTAAGGACGCTAATTGCTTCCCCAACGCTTGTCCATCCGCAATCGTATGTTGTTGTGCGAAAACCCAGCTATTGTTTACAACTAACTGCTGCTCTTCACAAAAATCTAAATAGGCTTGCGTCCGCGAACGTCCATGATGCGTACTGGGAAAATCACCACCCGTGGCATAGGCAATTCGCCGATGACCTTGATGATATAAGTATGCCAAAGCATCTTTAGTTGCCTGATAATGATTTAAACTGATCATTGGAATACCAATATCAGTAGCTTCTTCATTCAACAGCACCATCTGATTAGCATATGTCGCCGACAATTGTGCCACTAGTTGTTGATTTTCAATGGATGCCAGAATGACGCCATCCACTTGTTGCTGCTTGAGTTTATCCAGAAAGTGTTGTTCTGCCAACGCATCATCATGAGTCTGCATTACCATCACTTGAAACCCGTATCCGTTTAACTCCCGTTCCAATGCATCAAATAACTGTGCAAAGAAGGGGTTAGAGATTCTTGATACCAGTACACCAATCGTATTAGTGCTCTGCGCGCGTAGCTGACTCGCAATGGCATTCGGGGTGTAATCCAGTTTTTCAATCGCTGCCTGAATTTGCTTCTTCTTAGCAACTGAAACACTAGGCCGATGGTTTAAATACCGTGAAACAGTCCCAACACCTACACCAGCCTCAGCTGCTATTTCACTAATCGTTGTCATTTAAGCTCACCCCCTATTTGGAATCGTTTCCATAATTAATATAACGACCTTTCAAGTAATTGTCAAGACAAATTGGTTTTTCAAAATGAATTCACTAAAAACGTTTGCCCTTAAAACATTTAGTCCACCAGTAAAAAAATGGAAGTATCCTGCCATTTCGATAACTTCATTTTTAACATTCCAGCCAAAAAAATATTCCAAGCCAGTGTGCACCTGACTTGGAATATTTTAATTACTGATTCAGCCTTAGTAATCGCTATAACGATGCTTGATAGACATCAAACCACGTCAATAATAGCGACACAATCAAGATACCAAGCATCGCCACCGCGTGCCACCATTTATTTCGGACAAATATCGCAATATACTCACGAATGATCGCATCCGGTAAGAAGAATCGCGCCGTCCGCGCACCAATACCATCCGCTTTTAGACCTGCTTGCTTGGCAAACATCCCGGCTCTAAAGGTATGGTAATTATTTGTAACAAAAATCGTGCGTGGATTTTTAACAGGGCCCTGTGCAATCAATTGCTTACTAAACTGCATATTTTGCAAGGTCGTCTTCGATTGCGTCTCCGCCCAGCCATCCGTTGCAGGAAGGCCATGCGCAATGGCGTATTCCAGCATGGCTTGGCCTTCCGGAACCGTTTCATCACCACCCTGACCACCTGAGAAAATCATCACGGCCCGATGATGCGTCTTGCGTTGTTGCTTCTGATAAAAGCGCAGTCCACGCATGATTCGTTGCCCTAGCAATGGCGAGACACGGTCTCCATCTAACAAGCCAGCCCCAAGCACAATAATATAATCTTGTCGCAGACGGGGCCAATTGAATTGATAAATCGTCAGCATCGTCAGATAGTTATAAAACCAAAAACCAAGGTAAAAAATGACCAGATTCGGAAATACCGTCAAAAAATAACTCACGGGCTGCGGCACATGACTACTCAACAGATTGCCTAAAAATGGCAAAATCAGAATGGCCAGTCCCAAGTACAAGGTCAGCATATTCGCCAACGTATGACTCTCATGACGCCACATGATCCACGCATTCCATAAGAGCAAGAAGGCTTGTAAGGTAAAAATCAGCCCAATCAACAGGATCAGCAACACAAACAACGTCCCACTGATAATGATCAACCAGTGGATATTGCTACCTAAAATTGTAATCGCCAGCATGGTTAAAAACGAATAGAAAAATAGCGAAAACCAAATACCGTTACCTAGGCGAACCTTATCGCGATGATAACGCCAACCAAAAATGGTTCCAAATATGAGTGGTACTAACCAGCCCCAGTAAAACATTGCTGGAACTGGAACCCAAACCGCTGCGTCATTCACATCAATACCCCCGCATTAAGTTTTATTTCAGCTTCCATCATAAAGGACTCCCCGCGGGACTGCAATCAGGAGTCATTACTTCAACTGTTTTTGTTCATTATAGAAATTACGGTAAGCTAAATAGCACGCAATGATTGACCCCAAACTAGTCGCTGATAAGAGCATGAACGTGACCATAATTTGATACTTAATGGCCCGTACTGGATCGACCCCTGCAAAGATCAAACCGGACATCATCCCTGGCAGACTGACTAGACCCACAGTCTTTGCCGAATCAATGGTTGGTGACATCCCCGTACGAATCGCCTCACGCACGATGGCAATCGAAGCGTCGAGTAGACCAGCCCCTAACGCCAACCGTTCAAGCACACCTTGCCGCTGGTCATGAAACTGACTATTGAGGCTGCGATAAGCCAGCCCAATTGCGACCATTGAATTCGACGCAATCATACCAGAAATGGGAATCATTTGCGATGGCACAAACTTAATCGCACCAGATAGCACGAGGACGCCGAGTGTTACCCCCGTACTAACAAAAATGGCTAATAACGAAATGGCTAATGCATGGTCAATCCCCGGCCCCCGTTTTTTCGCATTCCAAGCCGCATTGAAGATAATGAAGCCCATCATCGCCAACGTTAGCCACAAATTGTTGACTCGGAAAATATACTTTAGCAAGTAACCCACGATAAATAGTTGTACAACAGCCCGCACGACACCAATGACGATGTCCTTATCCAAGCCAAGTTTCTGCCACAAACTAATTCCTAACGCGACGAGCACTAACATTGCCGCCAAAAATAGCGACGTATTATTAACTGCTAAATTCATGCATGTACCTCCAATCTGCCAGCAACCACTTTCGCTAATTGATCTGCCGCAGCAATCTCTGTCGCGTCATGAGTAATCATGATCGTTGTCACGTGATCCTGCTCATTTAACTGTCGTAACCAGGCGTGCACGATTTGCTTATTATTTTCATCCAAACCAGCTGTCACCTCATCTAATAACAACACTTTTGGTAAGAATAAGATGTTGCGAATCAGCGCGACCCGCTGCCGTTCACCACCGGAAAGCTCGGTAATCGGCTGATGCAGGGTTCGTTCGGACAGCCCAACATTATTTAACGCCGTTACCACTCGTTGCGTATCCATGACTTGCTTACGAATTTGGTACGGGAAAGCTAAGTTATCTGCCACCGTCTCACCAAATAGCGTCGGCTGTTGGAAACAATATGAGACTTGCCGCCGATACATGATTGGGTCATAGCTTTCAATCGGCTGCCCATCAAAAATCAAGGTCCCACTTGTTTTAGAAATCATGGCCGCAATGATCCGTAATAACGTGCTTTTCCCACCACCGGATGGTCCCGTCAATGTAATATGAGCCCCAGCTGAAATCTGCCAATCAACATCATGTAAAATATGTTGATCAGCGATTTGATAATTAACTTTTTCTAAACTAATCAATGAATTCATATGCCCACCCCCGATTACTAATTTAGAATCATTATAACCTGACTGTTAGGCGACTTTCAAACAATCCTCCTCAGTTATCCTGTGTCTTTCCACATGCTATAATGGAGGTTAACACAGTTCACAGAAAAACGAGGTCAAAATCAAACTTATGCCACAATCTAATCATTATTCGCACCAATCCCGATCGCACAATGATCGGCGCCGACAACAGCCGGATGAAAAAGTGCAAGCGACCGTTAACATCGGCCAGCGTTTTCCACTGACCATTCGGCGTTTAGGCATTAACGGTGAAGGTATTGGCTATTACAAACACGTCATCACCTTCGTCAAGGGCGCCCTTCCTGAAGAAGTCGTTGTTGCTGAAGTAACCGCCGTGCACCCACGTTACCTAGAAGCTAAGATTCGTAGTATTCGCAAGCCTAGTCCTGACCGGGTCGATCCCCGCGATGCCTATGCGGGCGAAGTCGGTGGTTTTGAATTAGAACACCTCGACTACCCGGCCCAATTAGCCTTTAAGCAAGATTTAATTCGTCAAGCACTCGAAAAATACCGCCCAGCTGGTTATCGACACTATGATGTTCGGCCCACCATTGGGATGACTAATCCTTATGAATACCGCAACAAAGCCCAATTTCAAGTTCGTTTAATTGATGGGCACGTCGCTGCTGGCTTATATAAAGAAAATAGTCATGACCTAGTCGACTTACCGACCTGTTCGGTGCAAATGCCGGCGACAATGACAGTCATGCGTCAAGTCGTGGCTTGGCTGGAGGAACTCCAAGTACCGATTTACGATGAAGAACATAATTCTGGCATCGTCAAGACAATCGTTGTGCGTGAAGCGGCCGCCACTGGTGAAATTCAGCTGGTCTTCATCACAAATACACCCAAGTTACCGAAAAAGCATCAATTATTGATGAAAATCGCTGAAAAACTGCCAATGGTCGTGTCGGTCATGCAAAATATCAATGCTGGTAAAACTTCATTGATCTGGGGTGACCAAACAACATTACTGGCCGGCAAACCAACTATTACGGAGGAGCTAGACGGCCTAGTCTTCGATTTATCTGCTCGGGCCTTCTTCCAATTGAACCCGCAGCAAACCAAGAAACTCTATCGCTTAGCACGCGAAGCTTTGAACTTAGCGCCTAATGAGACGCTGGTCGACGCTTATTCGGGCGTCGGAACGATTGGTTTATCACTAGCCGACGTGGCTAAGGAAGTTCGGGGAATGGATACCATTCCGGCAGCCGTTGCAGATGCCAATGCCAACGCCCAACGCAATCAAATCACTAATGCTCATTACGAAGTTGGTGAGGCGGAAGTCTTGTTACCGCAATGGTTAGCGAGCGGTTTTGCGCCTGATGCAATGGTCGTTGATCCACCCCGTACTGGTTTAGATAACGTCTTAATTGATGCCATCTTACAAAGCGCACCGGAAAAACTCGTCTACATTTCATGTAACCCATCGACGCTTGCTCAGGATTTACAAGCACTTACCCGCGGATATCAAGTCGACTATATTCAATCGATCGACATGTTCCCACAAACAGCTCGTTGCGAAGCCGTCGTCCGCTTCACGAAGCGTCATTAATTTGCCACTCACTGCCAATCATATGAGGGGGAATCATCATGGCAGCTACTGATAGTCAAATTGCATTAACGATGACCTTTACGTTACGGCCACCATTCAAGACTCATTTCTTACTATTAAAAGATTACGTGGCGGATGTTCGTATCCCGGCTCGTGATGGGATGCTAACGACGATTATTGCCAAAAACATTCCGCTATCACCGGCCCTAGAGCAACTAAAAACGATTTTTGATGATGTCCAAAACCCAGTTTACTGGCGCTTACACGACCAAGCCGTTCAGGAATTCTTCAGTGCGCATCCTGAACAGCGACCGGTCCTACCAATCGACTTGCTGCAAGTCATGCTCAATACATTATCTGCCCAAGGTTTGTCCGATCAACAATTAATGCACATTATGAAAGACGTTTTTGAACGGCTACAAACCAATGACTTCAACGGACAGGCATCACAGCGAATTTTGACGTCGTTGAATAATAAGTAAACGCCACCATTTATCGCTGACTTTTATAAATTAGGATTAGATAACACCAAGTTGTCTAATCCTATTTTTTCGGACATAAATCAATAGCGGTGAAACTTCATTAGTCACAGAAATTCGCACTAATACTCGTTTTTATTTTTCTTAGCCATTCATTAAATGTCAGCATACGAAAATTGTCTTTTCGGTTATTGGAAGCAAACTTGTTGACTTTGAAGTTACATGTGATAAGCTAATCACTGTAATTTTTATTGCTACAGCAATTTGAAAGGATGTTTTAATTATGAAATACGCCATCACTGCCGCTACTGGTAAATTTGGTCAAAGCGCCGTTAGTACGCTGAATGCTAAAGTTGGTGCAGAAAATGTTTTAGTAATTGCTCGTAATCAGGACAAAGCTGCTCAGCTGTTTCCTGATAATCCAATTCGTACCGGGAATTACGATGATGTCGACTCAATGACGAAAGCCTTCGAGAACGTTGAACGCGTGCTCTTCGTTTCATCACAACCTGGTGGTCCCGTTGACCGGGCCACCGCTCATAAAAACGTCGTGACTGCCCTTAACGCCGCTCATGTTAAATTTGTCGCCTACACTAGTTTTCCCAACGCACAGGCAGCAGTCAGCGCCTTAGCCAATGATCATCAGGCCACCGAAAATGCCATAAAAGCGACTGATATTGCGCACAGTTTTCTTCGTAACAACTGGTATTTAGAAAACGAAATGGGCTTCTTACAAAGTGGTGCCCATAACCAAGAAACCTTGTACTGGGCTAATAATACAGCTGGCTGGGCCTTGGAACGTGAATATGCCGAAGCGGCAGCAACCGTTTTGATGGCAGATGCCCCTCAAGAAGTGTACGAATTTGCTGGGACACCCCTCACTTATGCCGCACTCGGTCAAGCACTCCAAGAAGCAACTGGCAACCAAGTTAAGATTACCCAAGTCAGTCAGGATGCGTACGTGCAATTCCTTGAAACGACTGGTCTAAATCATGATACCGCTGCTTTGTTTGCCTCATTCCAATCCCCAATCAATGATGGTGCGCTGGCTGAAAAGTCAGCCGACTTAGCTCATGTCTTGGGACGTCAACCATTGGAAGCCAGTGTAGCTATTAAAGAAATCTTAGCGCGCTAATAACGAGCTAGCTGTAAGTTTCTCTTAAATATCTTCTACAATACGAAAATAGGAAGTTCAACGAACATGGCGTTGGGCTTCCTATTTTTTAATGATTCGTAAATGGCCTTTTAATTAGCGCGTAACATCAGCAAAATACTGAGCTAAGGTTAGCTGAATACCATTATGATTATTATCAGTTGTTACTATGTTCGCTGCCTCTTTAACGGGTTGTGGCGCATTAGCCATCGCAACACCAATCCCCGCTGTCTGGAGCATCGCAACATCATTAAAGTTATCGCCAAACGCAATCGTTTCAGCAGGGGTAACTTGATCATCCTGTAATAATTTCATTAATGCGGCTGCTTTAGTTACGCCTGCCGCAACGATTTCTAAATAAGTTTCTTTCGAACGATAAACTGCTAAGCCGCTAAATTCATCACGGCTTAATCGTTGTTCAATCGCCTGAATAATATCTGGATCGGCCATGATCATCATTTTATGCACTGGCGTCGGCATCCGTTGCAACCATGTGCCCAAATCCGTGACATGGGGTGCATAACCAATTCCCGTCGCTTCCTGCTGTTCCCACGGGCCATTAGTAGCCACCAACCAGTTATTATTCGAATAAATACTAATTGAGGCAGCTGGCCAATCATGAGCTACTACCGTTTGCACAGCTTGTGCTAGTTTAGGGTCAACGGCTTGCTCTTCAAAAACAGTTAGTCGATCATTCACATCGGTCGTAGCCGTTAGCGCGCCATTATAGGCAATCATGGTCGAATTAATTCCTAGTTGTTGTGCAATTCCAAACATCCCCTTAGGCGAACGTGCTGAGGCCAACACCATTTGTGCCCCCCGTGCAACCGCTGCTTGAACTCCCGTAATTGTAGCCGGTAATAACTGTCCTTGACTGTCGACTAGGGTACCGTCGATATCACTTACGATTAATTTGATCATTGATTTTCCTCCGTTAAGTTAATCATGGCTATGCTAAGCGTAGACTTATATTATGTATGACGAATTTACAATTGAAGTGCAACAAGTAAGAAAAAAATAAAAAAGAACTCATAGCCTGAGTCCTATAAAATGAAGTCACCA